>RGZZ01000187.1 GCA_010028905.1 Pseudomonadota bacterium
TCGATGAGCTCGTCTCGCGGCAAGGAGCGTCCATGCGTCTTCGAATCCTCTCTGCCCTTCTGATCGCATCGCTGCTGGCCACCGGCTGCGCGGCCAGCCCGCCGCCTCCGTCGCCGTCGCCGTCGGTGGCACCGGTCACCATTCCCCAGATCGACGCGGCCCATGTCACGTCGGTGCAGGTCCGCCTGAAGGGCGACCTCGAGCTCGCCAGCGAGCAGATTGCCGTTACCGCCCAGGGCGACACCGTCGTGCTGAGCGGAACGGTCGGCACCGCAGACGAGAGGCAGCGCGCCGAGTCATTGGCCCGCTCGGTGAAGGGCGTGGAGAAGGTCGACAATCGCATCGAGGTGCGACCAGCGCAGTAGCGCCGGGTCTTTCAGCCCCTTTTCAGAGCGGGGTGCTTGAATGTCGGCATGGATGTGCCACGTGTTTCCCCTGCTTTTTCGCGCCTCATCGATCACCCCAGGGTGAAGGCCGCTCAGGCCCGCATCGACGCGGCCCAGTCACGTCTCGATCGTGCCGAGGTTGCCCTTCACGGCGACTGGGACAAGCGCCTCGAGCTCTATCGACCCGATATCGACGCGCTCTGGGAGCAGCAGCGCACAAATGGGGTTACGGCGATCGCAGCGCAGAGCATGCTCATCATGGTTGTCGGAGGCGGCCTCGCGGTGAACGTCGGGGTCTCGATGGTGCCCGCACTTGCGCCGTATAGAAACCTGTTGACGATTGGCGCGTGGGTGGCGGGGTGGAAGTACCTGCCTGAGCTGATGGGTCGTCACGTCATTCGCCCCGTGGTGCAGCGCATCGTCAATCGACAGATGGATCACAGGCTCGCGCGCGAGCGAGAGCTACAGGCCGAGACGCTCCAACGGGCGCGCGCACAGCTTGACGAGCAGCTCAGGCTGGTGGCGGCTGAAGCCGCCTCGTTGCAGGCTGCTCACGAAGCGCAGGCGCGTCAGGCTGCGCCCGCGCCGGCGATCTCGGTGGCCACGGAGGAGGTTCGTATCGGGGGCATCTCGCTGCCTCGTAGGCCTGCGGGGTGTGCCACGGGACCGGCAAGTGCTGGTACTGCAGCGGCAAGGGCCGTGTTGCGGCGCGGCATCGGGGCTGAGCGTCAGCCGTCGATGGGCTTCGTCCAGCGCACCTTTCCCGTGGTGGCGTCGAACAGGCGCAGGAACGGGCTGGGTCCGCTCGGCTCGAGGTCGAAAATCGCCAGGTCGCGACCATCGGGGCTGAAGCCGTGCTCCATGTGCTCGTGAACCTCTTTGAAGCTGCTCCCCTTGCAGACTGCAACAGCGCTGCCGTTGGCGGCGTTCACGAGGCGCACCTGGCCTCCAGCCGCGTCTTCCACGGCCAGGGTTCCCCGCGCGGAGATCATGGTGGCGCGAAGGGTCTTGCCCACCACACGGGCGGTGCGTGCCCGGTCTCGCAGCCGGATGACCGTGACCTCGCTGTCGCCGCTGTCGGGGATCTCGCGGTTGATGGCCACGTGGGCGAAGTCGGGGGACATGACGCAGGCGTCGGTCTTCTGGCCGAACGGGAGAACCACTGTCTTCGTTCCGCCAGGCAGATCGGTGAAGAAGAGGGTGTTGTCGGTATCGTCGATCACGGCCACGCGCCCGTCATCGGCGCGGAACGGCCCGTAGGGCAGGTGCGCGGTGGTGTAGACCCGGCGCGTGCCTGTAGGTACGGGCTGCACCACGACGCGTTCTTCAACGGGGTTGTGCGCCGTCAGCCAGTGCCCCTTGGGGCTCACGTCGCCACGAGGGCCGGCCACCGATGTGATGAGGGCGCCGGTCTCCACGTCCCACACCCGCACCGATGAGTCTGGCTCCGGGCGTCCGATGGAGAAGCCGGTGGTGATGAGCCAGCGGCCATCGGCAGAGAACGTCACGGTGAACCCACCGCCGAAGCGCTTCTCACCCGTGATGGTGCGCAGCTCGGTGCCCTTGGGCAGGCTGTAGAGCACCACCTGGGAGCTCAGCGTGCCCACCGCGAGCATCTTGCCGTCTGGGCTGAGCGCCACGCCGGTCGGCATGGCTTTTGGCGAGACGCGGCACACCAGCTGCCCCGTCGAGGTGTCGAAGACCGCGGCGGTGCGAAACCCGCACCCCGCGACCCGTCGGCCGTCTCGGCTGAAGCCGATGAATGACATGTGGGACTGCTCGGCTTGCGCCGCTGCACCGGTGAACAAGAAGAACAGGGCAAGAACGACGAGACGCACGACGGTTCGCATGGGGTACACGCTCCTCACGAGACGGTCATACGAATCTCGTCACGCGAGTCCCTGCCGAGGTGAAGCAGCGTTCAGACGCGAGGAATGTGCTGCCGGGCACCCAAAAAAAGAGCCCGCGCCGTGCTTCGATGAAGAAGCGCGGCCGGGCGACGAGGGGTTTTCACAGTGACACCCTCAGCATATCGCGCTCGGGCCGTCTGGGCCATCGCCTCTCGGTGAAGCGTCGCAAGGCTCGGGTGGGGCGCCGGAAGTGTGGGGTGGGAGGCTCGGCTGCGCTTCATGTGGCGATTTTCTGCTCTCGGGCGCTTCTGCGCGCCCCTCGAAGCGCATGCGCTCGATGCGCGTCTCGAGCTCGCCGCGTCGCGTCAGCAGCGCTTCCTTCAAGTCGCCCAGCTCGGCGCGGTACACGGTGAGACGGTCCTCTGAGCTGGCGAGCTCGACCACGTAGCGCTCGCGCAGCATCCTCTCGTCGCTTCCCTCGCCCAGGGCCTGGAGGTTCTTGCGCAGACGCTCCTGATCATCGAAGATGGCCGCAATCTCGCGCTCTCGCTGCTCGATGCGCCGGTGGGTGTGCCCGATGTCGCGCTGCAGCGCGGCGAGCGCCCGGATCTCTTCGGAGGCGGCGGCGTCGAGGCAGCGCGTCTCGACCAGGGCGTCGAGGTGGTCGGGATGGGCCGATGAGAGCGCGGTGCTCTCGCTCTCGGTCCGCTCCTCTCGAACGCGAAGCGCGGCGCTTGCTTGCGCCGCCAGATCGACGCGGAAGCGGTGCACCTCATCGGTGCTCACGATGGGGGGCTGCGTCTCGGTGAGACGGGCCCCTCGCGCGCGTGGATGCTCGACGTGCACCTCGAGCGGCTGGGTGTTCTTTGAGTGGAGATGATACGTGGTCTCGTGCACCGTGGTGTGCTCGAGGGTGATGAGCCCTCCGCCCACAAGCAGTCGCGAGACCCGCTTCGACAGGTCGTCGCGCTCCACGTGAACCGAGCAGCGCAGCTCGACCGAGAATGGCACTACGCGCTCCTCGTCGGCCAGCAGAAGGTCGAGCATCGACTCGCCCACATAGGCCCCGTTCTCGAAAACGGTGAGCGGACCTCCTTCGAGCGTGACACCGGTGGTGTTGCGCAGCGCGAGAGCGCTCATCGGGTTTCGCGCACGCAGCGACTCGCGGTACACGGCAACGCGGCGGGCTTCGACGGGGCCTTGCAGTAGGGGCACCAGGGCCGACTCGCCCTTGCGCATCGTCACCGGAAGCGTGATGTCGTACTCGAAGAGGTCGCTCACCGCGCCGACCTGGGTCTGCACGTCTACCGTGCGGCTGACCGCTTCGGCGCTGATGTGGCGCGTGACCGGCGCGACGGCCGCGGCCAGCATCAAGGGGCGGGCTGCGCGATGCAGGCCGCGGCCCTCATCGCCTTCGGTGATCTCGCGCTCGTGCGCGGCACCGACCCGGGCGGAGGCCTCGAACCCGACCGGCGGGCCGTACGGCGCGCCGGTGGGCAGCTCCACCACGGGCCGGCTGGGGTAGCGTGTCGAGTAGAGGTCGTGCACGAACGAAACGGGCAGCCCCGCCACCAGCGAGAGCCGCACGTCGCGCCAGTCGTCGTGGGCGTTGTCGACAAGCCCCCATCCTTGCAGCAGAGCGGCCTTCCCGGTCTCGAGCAGCATGCGGTAGGAGGTCTTCCACATCGGCGCTTCGATGACATAGCCGGCCGACACCCGTCGACGTCCTTCTCCCCGTGTCGAGATGGTCAGGGTCTTCAGATCTTTCCGTGCCCCTTCGAGAAGCACCTCGAGCAGCCGCGTCATGTCGCGGCGCAACGAAGGGTCGAGCAGGGTGACCTGCTTCGTCTCGAAGAGATCAAAGGTCTGCAGCGCACCGCCGTCGAGCAGCAGCACGAGATGGGGCACGCGCACGATGTCTCCCTCGTGCAGGCGCTCGAGCATCTGCACGCCGGTCACGGCCCCTTCCACCGCGCGACTGCCGAGCTCGACCTTGACGCGGGCGCCCTTCACCTGGTCGAGGAGGTTGGTGAGGGTGCTCGTGCCGTCGTCGAGGTTGATGGCGGGGGATTCGGGGCTGCGACCCACGGGAGGGGTCGAGGGGTAGCGCACGCTGGCCACCTGCCCGCCGTCGTGATCGACGACGGTGAGCGATTTTAGCACGTCGTTCATCTGTGTCGAGGCAAGCTCGAGCATGATGGCGGCATCTCCCTCGACCTCACCGGCTCGCTCGAAGTAGCCGACGCCGTGCTTGTACAGAACCACCTTCACGATGGGCATCTCAGACACGTCGATTGTGTTCCTCTCCAGATGTCCCGCGCGGGAGGGGAAGGGCGCGGGCGGCGCCAACTTGGCCGACATGCTGATCGTGCTCGGAATGGCGTGACCTCAACCAGGCTCCCGGAGCCGGCGGGCAGCTGGCAGGCGCGCTTGATGTCGGCGATGCTACGGCGCACGGTGAAGCCGCTGCTGCGGCGCGCAGACGTGCGGCGCGTTCGCATGCTCCTCGGAAACCCGCATCCGGCCTCCCTGAGAGGTGTGGCGCTGGGGCGCGACCGCGTGGGCGGCGTGGCGGGCGAGTGGGTGGCGCCTCTGTACGCGCCTCGCGCGCCGGTGCTGCTCTACCTGCACGGCGGAGGCTACGTGGCCTGCTCACCGCGCTCGCATCGCCCCATCACCGCTGAGCTCGCACGTCGTGGCTTTCGTGTCTTTGCCCCCGACTACCGCCTTGCGCCGGAGGCGCCCTTCCCCGCGGGGCTCGAAGACGCCCTGGCCGTCTATCGCGCACTGCGCGCCGCGGAGGGAGACGCCACCGCCATCGTGCTCGCGGGCGACTCGGCCGGAGGCGGACTGGCCCTTGCCCTCATGCTCGCGCTGCGCGACGCGGGCGACCGGTTGCCCTCCGCCGCGGTGCTCTTCTCGCCGCTAGCCGATCTGGTGTCGCAAGATGGCTCGCGCGTGACCCATGCCGACCGCTGCGCCTTCTTCGACGGTGGCATCTTCGCGCCGGTGCGCGACTGGTATCTCAATGGCGCCGATGCCCGCAATCCCCTGGTCTCGCCGGTCTTCGCCGATCTTCACGGCCTCCCGCCGCTGCTGGTGCACGTGGGCCGCGACGAGCTGCTGCTCGATGATTCGACCCGCCTTGTTGTCCGCGCTCGGGAAGCCGGGGTCGACGCACAGATCGTCACGTGGCCGGCCGTGCCCCATGTGTGGCAGATCTTTCCGCGTCTCCTGCCGGAAGCACGGGCCTCGCTCGATGGCGCGGCCGCCTTCTTCCAGCGCGTGCTGCACGTGCGCCCCGATGTCGACGTGCTCGTGGTGGGCAGTGGTTTTGCCGGTCTGGGCATGGCCATCCGGCTGCAGCAGGCAGGTCGTGATTCGTTCCTCATCTTGGAGAGGGGAGACGAGGTGGGGGGCACCTGGCGCGACAACACGTATCCGGGCTGCGCCTGCGATGTCCCCTCGCATCTGTACTCGTTCTCGTTCGAGACCGCCTTCGACTGGAGCCGCATCTACGCATCGCAGGGTGAGATACAGGCGTACCTGCTCGAGGTGGTGGCGCGCCACGATCTGCGTCGCAAGATTCGCTTCGGCTGCGCCCTTGTCGAGGCGCGCTTTGATGAGAAGGCGCGCATGTGGCGCGCGGTGACCTCGACGGGTGATGCGATCACCGCTCGGGTGATCGTGTCCGGCGTGGGCGGCCTGAACCGACCGTTCATACCAGCCCTCGATGGTGCCGATGCGTTCGCGGGCCCCACCATGCACACGGCCGCCTGGAACCACGATGTCTCGCTCGATGGCAAGCGGGTTGCGGTGGTGGGGTCGGCGGCGTCCGCCATTCAAGCCGTGCCCGTGCTGGCCTCGAAGGTGTCGCGCCTCACCGTGTTTCAGCGCACGCCGTCGTGGGTGATGCCGCGTCGCGATCGGGCGCTCGCTCCGGCAGAGCGTCGCTTCCTCTTGCGCTCGCCGCGCGCGCGGGGGGTGCTGCGCGCGCTCATCTACGGTCTGCAGGAGATGCTGGCGGTGGGCTTCGTGGTCTGGCCAGGGGCCATGCGCCTCGTCGAGTGGGCGGGGCGTCGCCACATCGCGCGCAGCGTGAGCGACCCCGTGCTGCGCGAGAAGCTCACGCCCACCTATCGCGCGGGGTGCAAGCGCATCCTCACGTCGAACGACTTCTATCCGGCGGTGACCCGCGATCACGTCGAGGTGGTGACCGAGGCGATCACCGGATTGCGGGCGGAAGGCGTCGTCACCGCCGACGGTCGCGTGCACGAGGTCGACGCCATCGTCTACGCCACCGGCTTTCGCGTCACCGAGCTGCCGTTTCCGGTGCGCTTCGTGGGGCGTGGTGGTATCGACCTCAACGAGGTCTGGCGCGACGGCATGCAGGCCCATCATGGGGTCACGGTGGCGGGATTCCCCAATCTCTTTCTGCTCATCGGGCCCAACACCGGGCTGGGGCACAACTCCATCGTGTTCATGATCGAGGCGCAGGTCGAGTATGTGCTGCGCTGCCTCGCCATGCTCGACGCGCGAGGCGCGCGCGTCATGGAGACCCGCGCCAGCACGCAGGCCCGCTACAACGACGGGCTGCAACGGCGGATGGCCCGCACGGTCTGGGCCACGGGGTGTCACAGCTGGTATCAGGGCGCCCAGGGACGCATCACCACGCTGTGGCCTGGGTTCACGTTCAGCTACTGGGCGCGCCTGTTTCATCCGCGCCCACGGCACCACGAGTTCGAGTAGGAGGTTGACGCGTGAAGCAAGGGTATGAAGGCAAGGTGGCCCTGGTCACGGGGGGCGGTTCCGGCATCGGCGCGGCGCTGGCTGAGGCGTTGCACGCGGCGGGGGCGGTGGTGGTGGTGTCCGACATCAACGAGGGTGCCGCCAGAGCCGTGGCCGCGCGGCTCGGCCCGCGCCATCGTGGGGTAGGCCTCGACGTGCGCAATGCCGTGGCGGTCGAGATGCTCATCGATGAGATGGCCGAGCGCGAGGGGCGCATCGATTTCGTCTTCAACAACGCGGGCGTGGCTGTGGTGGGTGAGTTCCACCGGCTGTCGCGGGCCGACCTCGATCGGGTTCTCGACGTCAACCTGAGGGGCGCCGCCTACGTGGCCCACGCCGCATTTCGCCGCATGGCGGTCCAGGGCTTCGGGCACCTGGTGAACACGGCGTCAGGATACGGCCTCGTCCCCTCGGGGGCGAACGCGCCGTACGCCACCACGAAGTTCGGCGTGGTGGGCCTGTCTGAATCGCTTCGTCTCGAGGGGCACGATCTGGGGGTGCGGGTGTCGGTGGTGTGTCCGGGCTTCGTGCGCACGCCCATCGTCGACAAGATGCACGCGGTGGGTCTCGACGCCGAGAAGGTACGCGCGTCGGTGCCGTTCGCGCCGGTCGAGGCCGCCGAGGCGGCCCGCATCGTGCTCGACGGCGTGGCGCGCAATCGCGCCATCATCGCCTTCCCGCGATACGTCGGGCTCATGGCCATGTTCTATCGGCTCTTCCCGAAGGTGGCGTTCCGCTTCGGCCTGCGCATGGTGCGCCGCATTCGGCGCCACCGCACCGACGTTGAGACGTTGGCGTCGCGCCGAGGCCCGACGATTCCCTGGGGGTAGGGAGAAGGCGAGACGCGGGTCACACGCCTGTCAGAGCACGCTGTGGCAGGCTTCTTTGGCGGTGTGCGCGATAAAATCCGCGGGCCGCGTGTTCATTCATTTTTAACAGTCGGTTCACAGACATGTTTCAAATGTTACAGCGCTTACTCATCTTCGGCGGAGTCCCCGGTGTACTGTGGTCACAGGAGAGGCCAACACAGACAGAACCACATCAAACACGGAGAGGGACTCACTCACATGATCGACTACATCCCCACGGCAAGCACTCGGCATCCACTCACACGGGTCCACGGTCTGGGCAGACCAACCCACGGCGGTGGCACGCGCGAAAGGACCCCGAACGCGCCGGCCTCCGATGGGTGGGCACGCTCGGCCGAGCTCGAGGAAGAGGGGGGCAGCAGGCGCCGCGGTGGCGTCACGCACCTCGCGAATCTGCTGCGACAGGAGGCCGCCCCCGCGTCGAAGACGTCGACGGTGCAGCCTGCCGCCACCAATGGCGGCGCGAAGGTGTGGCAGTCCTATCTGGCCAACGCGCAACCGCTCGGCGGCGATCACATCAAGAGCTACGGGAAGCCGTTGATGCGAAACAAGAACGCGCTGCTTCAGGGGCTGAAGGATGCTGGGGCCAATCCAGCGCTCACCAATGTGGTGATGGGTATCGCCATGCAGGAGACGAATGAGATGCGCGTCGATCAGCGCGATTCATCGAAAGACGGTAATAATGACGGTTCAAAGAACTACAGTCCGCTCAACATCAACGAAGACATGATCCGGCGAATCTACGGCGACAAGGCCGATGGAGTGCTGAAGGTCATGAACGGTAACGACGACGCTGCCAGCCTGAAGGCTGCGGCTCGCTTCTTCAAGGACGCCACGCAACGCTGGGGCATCGACAAGACCTTGGTCTTCCTCAGAAGCGGTAGCGGCGCCTTCAACAACTACAATCCGGATGAAGGGTACAAGCCGGGGTATCTCGAGAGCGACAAGACGACCCGGGAGTACTTCGATCACGTCGCGCGCATCGTGAAGAACCTTCAGAACGACCCGAAGCTCTTGCGGGACGGCCGACGCGTGGAGATCGACACGACCCACAAGTGACGAAAGGCGAGGCGGGCGCCGCGACCAGGCGCCGCGACGCCCGACCTCTCCTTCGCGACAGCTCGTCCGTGTGTCTGCG
>RGZZ01000188.1 GCA_010028905.1 Pseudomonadota bacterium
GCACCTCGAGCAGCGACCACTGCACCTTGGTGTTGTAGTCGGCGGCGGTGTTGTCGCTCATCTCGCCGTAGGCCGACATCACCTTGCCCTGCAGCTGCGAGGCGTTGGTGACGACCATGCCCGTCGGGTACACGTTCAGCGCCGAGAGCACGGGGGGGATGGCCAGGTCGGTTGAGTTGGTCTCGGTGATGGTCACGGTGTTGCTGGCCGTGGTTGATGAGGCGCCCTGCATCCAGTTGGCGGTGACCTTCACCGTGCCGGCCTTCGTGAAGACCAGGGTCGAGAACCAGGGCGAGACGAACTGCCCCGCCGCTCTGGCGCGCTCGCTCACCGACGGCCACTCGCTGAACGTGTTGGTGACCCGGGCCACGCTCGCATCGTCGACCTGCCACTCGACAACGCCGGACAGATCGTCGACGACCACGGCGAACTTGCCCAAGGCGGCTACGCTCTGCGACCAGATGCCCACCGCGCTCAGGGCGTGGATCTTGCGCGCCTGCTGCTGCGGCATGACGGGGTTTGCGCTGTACCACGGGTTGTCGATGACGCGGTCAACGACTCTTATCGACAGCGGTTGAACGCCTGCCGCGCGCAACGTGCTCGACTCGACGGTCACCAGGTCACTGCTGAGGGCGTCGCTGCGGTACACGCGCGCGTCGAGAGGCCCCGCGTACTGGGTGTTCGCGATTGCGAGGTTGCCGGGCTTGTTCGGGTCTTCGATGGCGGTCGCCAGCGTCTTCAGGTCGAGCACGGCGATGCAGGCGATACTGGCCCCCCGGACGTCTCTGTACGGCACTTCATTGCCGGTCGTCAGATCGTAGAAGCGAACCTGCTTCGTGACACGGTAGTAGGCGCTCGAGCGACTCGAGAGCTGGTATCGGTTCTCGATGGGATCGGGCGCAGAGGCGTCGTAGGCGGCGACCAGCTTGTTTCCCGCCGTGTCGAGGCCCATCTCGCTCTTCATCAGACTCGGGCAGTCCTTGGTGCCCCACCCAGGAAGAGCCCTGAGCTCAGCGATCTGTGGGAGGCGCCAGTTTCGGGCCATGCTGGCGTCGAGACGGTAGCCATCGCGTCTGAAAGCGTTTCCGTCAAGGGTGCTGTACGACGCAATCGTTCCAAACCCGACCTTTTCCTCGTAGGTCGAGTTGCTGCTGTTGATGGTCTGCTGGGTCACCACGGTCGACCAGGCGATGGCGCGCGACGCATCGACGCGCACCTTGTCGCTGGAGAAGCGTGGAGGCGCCTGCTGCAGGCCGCGCCGGCGCAGCGAGGTGAGGCCGTTCGCCCCGAATGTCGAGGCGCCGGCGAGACGGTTCGACAGTGCCGCGATGCGCGGGAATCCCGTGCCGAAGGTGGCGTAGGCGGCCCGCGATTCGTAGGCGTCGACCTGCGATGCGAACGAGAGGGCGTTGGCATACTGCATCTCGAGGCCTCGAAGCGTCAACGTGGTGGCATTGTTGCGCAGGGTGTAGCCCAGGCCGTCGGCAGCCTTTGCTGCCCCGTGTGATGGGCTTGCCGCTTTCGCGGCCGGCAGGTAGGTGCTCTGGGCCGTGAAGGCTGCGATGCCGTCGAGCACCGCATTGGCGCCGTTGAGCCCGAGGTTCTGGTTGATGAGGGTTGACTCCAGCGTCGCACCTTGTGGGTTCAGGCCGCTGAGGAGCGCGTTCTGCTGAAAGTTGTCGAACGGCTGCAGGCCGGCCGAGGGAGGGGTGGCATATCCCTGGAGGGTGCTGAGCCTGCCCTGGATGGTACCGTACGCGGCCTGGAATGCCTGCTGGCTCTGGCTCCAGCGCAGGAAGGCGGTGGACTGCTGGATCTGCTGGCTCAGCGCCTTGAACCCTTGCTCGATCTGCTGGCTCAGCTGCTGCAAGCCCTTGAGGTAGGGGTCTTCGGCCGTGGCCTGCAAGATGCCGAGGACGAGCTGGGTGATGGTGCTCACGATGACCAGCGTGCCTGCGATTTTCCCCAGCCACAGGGTTGATTTATCGATGGAGTTTCCATCAGCGGCGTCGAGGACGCCCTTGATCTGGGCGAGGGTGGCGAGCCCGTCGATGGCGCTGTGTGTGATGCCAGCAATGGTTCCGAAGAGCGAATAGGTGCCTTGTTGAAGCTGCTCGGCGGTGAACGAGGCGGTCGGGATGAAGGCACTGGCCCCCCAGCTGTCGAGCGCCTGCTGGCGGTCCGGGTCGAGGGTCCCCTTCGGGTCGGTGTTGTCGGCGTTCAGCCCGCTCACTCGCCTGGGGTCTGCCGTGGTGGCGCCTGCGAGGGCTTGCTTGCGGTGCGGATGTGCGGCCGGGGCGGCGGTCTTGTTGCGTGCCGCGAGCACGTGCACCTGCGCCAGCCCCGCCTCGTGTGCCAGGAAAGGGTCGAGGTCTGGGCTGCCCACCTGCCCGTTCTGGGCGTTGTAGGCCTGGGCGTCGGCTTCGAGCTGGGCATCAGAGAGCGGGCTTACGTCGCCCCCCGCGTCTAGCAGGTCATAGTCGGCGGGGATGCCGTTGCTCGCGGCCACGGCCTGTTGCGCGGCGACGAGCGACACATTTGGGTCGGCCTGGCGCAGCAGGCTCACCTCGGTGCTGAGGGGGTCGACGTGAGCGAAGGGGGCGGGGGTGTCGGTCATGAGCATCGTGCCCGCACCCTCGGGGGCGCCCACGGGAACCGCGGCCACGAAGCGCCGCTCGCCGGTCGCGAGCCCCGCCGTGGCCTTTGACGCCGTCTTGGCCGCGGGGGCTGGGGCGCTTGGCAGATCGTCCACGGGCACATACACGGCGAAGGTGCCGTTGGCGTCGGTGGTTGCCGTGCCCGCGATGGTGCCGTCGCTCTCGTACACGGTGACGGTGGCGCCCGCCACGCCCTGGGTGAGGTGCACCTCGCCCTGCAGCATTTTGGCAGGGCCGTTCTGCCCCATCACGATGGGCGCGGCGTTGGCGTCGCTCAGGCTCTGCGAGGTCGCCACGGCCACAGCTGTGGCGGCGGCCCCTTCCAGTGAGGGCGAGCCGGCGGTCGACCCGCCTCCGGTTCCGCAGCCGGGCAGGGTTGCGAGCAGCAGGGCCTGCACCAGCAGGGTGGCAAGGATTCGGGCATTCAGGCGAATGAAGCGTTTCAAGCGGGGGCCTCCAGACAGCGGCAATCTCGGCAGTGACGACATTCTTCGCGTCTTGCGAAGGCGATCTCCTGTGCCCGCTACGCTCCGCGCAGCCGCGCCTTCAGCCGGTACGCCCGCAGCAGCAGCCACTTGCGCAGGCGCAGGGGCCAGTTGCGGTCGCCGCGCAGGCTGCGCAGCTCGGCGCGCAGCTGCCAGCGCCACTCGTCGAACGCGTAGCGCAGCCGCTCGACACGCGAGGGGCGTGCAGCCGCAAGGCGGGCCTGCGGGCTTGCGGTGGGTTCGTAGTCGAACCAGGCCATCTGCAGCTCGGCCACCCCCTCGATGATGGCGATCTCGTGGGGCGTGAGCGATGTGACGAACTTGCGCGTGTTGTCGCGCTTGATGTCTGAGCCCGTGTTGCGCCAGTCGGCGCTGAGCGATGCGCTCTTCTTTGCCTCCGGCGTGTCGAAGAAGCGCAGCATCGTGGGCTCGTAGGCCTCGTTCAAGAAGTTGCACACCGCCCGCACCTGCGCTTCGGGGTCGGCCAGCAGGTCTTCGTAGCGCAGCCGCATGATGGTCTCGGGGCCGAGGGTCTCGTGCAGGCGGATGGCCTTCTGCTGCTCGTGCTTCCACAGGTGGGCCACGTTCCACGGGTGGAAGTGGTTGAACACGCTCGACCGCGCCGATACGGCCACGTCGCGCGGATCGCGCACGAGGTGGATGATGCGTGCATCCGGGAAGGTGCGCAGCACCCGCTCGACCTCGTTGATCATGAAGGTGCTCTTGCAGCCCCAGCGCGCCTTGCCGCTCTTGCGGCGATAGAGCTCGTGGGCGGCGGCGTACACCGCGAACAGGTCGCGCTCGCCGTCGCACAGCGCCAGCACCGCATCGACCTCGAGGCGCACCTCCCACGGGAAGGTGTGCCAGGCCACCAGGCGGCACACATCGGCCGTCAGCTCGCGGAACCGCCCTGCGTATCCGTTCGCGAACGGCTTCATCAGGTTCATGATGTGGGGAGGGTGGGGGATGAAGAGCCGCGAGTGGCTGTTCAGCACCAGCCGGAGCAGGTTCGAGCCCGAGCGCTCGGTGCCCACGATGAAGATGGGATCGGTGCAGCGAGACTGTGCGGTGGCGGGGGATGGGGGAATCGTCACGTCGCATGGCCTTTCTCGCATCTCCTGGCGCGTCCCTCTGCCACCTCCCCCGCCCATCGCCGCAACAGGACCGTCACGCGTCAGACCCGAACCCCTACGGTCATGAGCAGTTCGCGACGAGATCGCTGGCGCGCCAAACACGAGCCCTCCTCGAAGAAGCCATCGGCTTCGCCCCCCGCAGCCATCGCCGCCGCTCAGACCGCGTCAGCCTCCGCGCCTGCTACCGCCGCGCCCGCGGCCACCGCGCCGCTCTGCGCTCCCGCACCAGCCCCTCCGCCCGTGAGCACGGGCGCCCCCACGCCGACAGCGGCAGCACCTTCCCCGCAGGCCACCCCTCTCAGAGCCAGCGCATCGCGCGCGACCTCGGACGCGCCCCCTGCTCCCCGCGGCCCCGTGAGCCGCAAGGCCGCGTGCTACGTCGACTTCGAGAACCTGCTGTACTCGAGCAAGGACCACGGCCATCCGGTGAGCGTTGCCCGCATCGTGCGCCACCTCAACCGCCTGGGGCGTGAGCTCACGGGCATCGGCTGGAACGCCACCGCCGTGTATGCCGCCTGGGACGCCGTGGTCGCCCACAGCCGCCACGCGCAAGACGATTGGGCCATGATGGGGTGGCGCACGGTGGCGGTGCCCACGAAGGAAGACTACCTCAGCAAGCAGCCCGTGAAGAACCTGGTCGACTTCGTGATGAGCCTCGACATGCTCGAAGACGCGCGCGACAAGGACCACGACACCTTCGTCATCGTGAGCGGCGACGCCGACTTCTGCGAGGTGGCCGAGCGCCTGAAGCGCCTCGGCCGCAAGGTCATCGTGGTGGCCCTCAAGCCGAGCTTCAGCTTTCGCCTGCGAGAGGCGGCTGATGAGCACATCGTGTGGAGCTTCTCTGACATCACGGGCGACGAGCCCCTGCCGGTGCAGTCGTATCGACGCCTCACCCAGGGGGCTGCGCCTGCGTCTGCGTCTCGCACCGTGGCCGAGGAGCCGTACGACATCTTGCGCCGCGCGGTGCGTCTGGCCGAGCGCGACCAGGGGGTCAGCCCGGTGCCGTGGCGCGTCATTCGCGATGAGTACTTCCTGCGCATGACGCGCATGACCGAGGCGGCGGCCGACGACCTGGTGCGCCTGTTCGATCAGGAGGGATTCGTCACCCTCGTGCGCCGAAAGGCGCGCGACGGAACATCACAGGCGTATCTCAGCATTCCCCGCTGATCCGCAAGAGCCGTCACGCATGAAGCTCTCGAAGTACCCCTATCAGGGAAAGCGATCCGATGGCAGCTCGGCGCGCGGTGAGGTGGTCGCCTTCGACCGCGACGACGCCGTGCGCAAGCTGCTCGCGCAGGGCATCACCGTGGTGTCGATGCGCGAGCCCGAGGCGCCACCCCCCAGCGGCGACGACAAGCTGCGCATCTCGGGCGAGCGACTCACCCTCATCTATCGCCAGCTGGCCACCATGTACCGAGCGGGCATCCCCCTCGATCGCTGCTTTCGCTTTCTTGCCAAGGGGGCAGAGCTGGCTGACACCCCCATGCCCACCATCCAGCGCGGAGAGCTCAAGGTGCGCGTGCGCGAGGCCCCCAGGAAGCAGACCCCGGAAGCCCAGATGTGTCTGGGGATGGCCGAGGCCTTGACCCGAGGGCTCACGTTGTCACAGGCCATGTCGCTCTACCCGGGCGTGTTCGGCCCCCCCCACGTGGCGATGGCGAAGGTGGGCGCGTCGGGGGGCATCATGCCGCGCATCCTCGACGAGCTCTCGGTGCTCACGCAGCGGGCCGACTCGTTGCATCGCAAGGTGCGCTCGAGCACCACCTACCCCATCTTCGTGTTCGTGGCGTCGCTGGCGTGCGTGTTCGGGCTGTTCACCTTCATCATGCCCCAGTTCCTCGATCTCGTGAAGGAGATGAACGTGCAGCTGCCGCTGTACACGCGCATCCTCATCGGGTGCGCGCAGGTGCTCGGCCACCCCATCACCCTGGTGCTGGCCGGGTTCTTGATGTTCATGTGGCCCCAGATCTGGAAGCGCATCCGGCAGCGGCGCCAGCTGCAGCAGCTGCTCGACACCGGCTCCGCGCGGGCCATCATCTTCGGTCAGGTCACCCGCAAGGTGTCGCTGGCGCGCGGCATGCAGATTCTCGCGGCCCTCAGCCGCGCCGGCCTGAACGTGCGCGAGTCGCTCCCCATGGCGGCGCAGGCGTGTGGGAACCGCGTGGTGGGCGATGCCCTCGAGGAGGTCTCGGAGCGGGTGATCCACGGGGTGCCCATGGCGACGGCCATGAAGGCGGCCAGAGACGTCTTCCCGCCCGCCCTGGTGGCCTATGTCGAGAGCGGCGAGCACGCCGGGCAGGTCCCGGAGATGCTCGTGCGCGCTTCAGACATGCTCACCATCGACGCCGATCTCACCCTCGAGGCGCTGCCCGAGCTGCTCGAGCCGCTCATCATCGGCTTCCTCGGGCTCGTGGTGGGAGGCATCGTGGTGTCGGTCTTCGTGCCGCTCTACGCCACCCTCAAGAACATCTGAGGGCGCGCTTCTCCCCATGCGCACCCAACACCCCTGCGGGAGCGTTCCGAACGTTCTCACCCAACGCCCCTGCGGGAGCGTTCCGACCGTTCTGACCCAACGCCCCTGCGGGAGCGTTCCGACCGTTCTGACCCAACGCCCCTGCGGGAGCGTTGGGATCACTCGGTGATGAGCCCGGCCCGCTTGAAGGCCGTGCGGTCGGTGGCGCGCTCGAGGGCGTCCTCGAGCTTGATGCGCCCTTCGCGCACGAACTCGATGAGGCAGGCGTCGAGCGACTGCATGCCCTCATCCTTGCCCATCATGATGAACGACGACATCTGCGCGGTCTTGCCCTCGCGAATCAGCGCCCGCAGCCCCTCATTGACGACCATGATCTCGAGCGCCGCCACGCGGCCGCTGCCGTCGGCCTTCTTGAGCAGCTGCTGGGCGACCACGCCGCGCAGCGACTGCGACAGCTGCATGCGCACCTGCTCCTGCTGCTCGGCGGGGAACACGTCGATGATGCGATCAACCGTCTTCGGCGCGCTGTTGGTGTGCAGCGTGCCGAACACGAGCACCCCCATCTCGGCGGCGGTGAGCGCCAGGGCGATGGTCTCGAGATCGCGCATCTCGCCCACCAGCACGATGTCCGGGTCTTCCCGCAGGCAGGCCTTCAGGGCCGCCGCGAACGACTTGGTGTGGGCCCCGATCTCGCGGTGGTCGATGAGGCACACCGACGAGTTGTGGGTGAACTCGATGGGGTCTTCGATGGTGATGATGTGGGCCTTGCGTGTCTGGTTGACGTGGTTGATCATGGCGGCCAGGGTGGTCGACTTGCCGGAGCCTGTGGGACCGGTGACCAGAACGATGCCCCGGGGCGAGAGCGCCAGCGTCGACAGCACCGCGGGCAGGTTGAGCTGATCGAGGGTGGGGATCTTCGAGGGGATGACGCGGATCACGCAGCCGACGCCGTAGTACTGCTTCAGCCAGTTCACGCGGAATCGCGCCACGCCCGTGAGCTCGTAGGCGAAGTCGATGTTGCCCGTCTTCTCGAAGCGCTCGTGCAACCGCTCGTCGACGGGAAGCACGCTCAGCAGGCCGGTGAGGTGCTCATGCGACATGGCCGGCAGGTCAGAGAAGCGGATGTCGCCCTTGAAGCGCATCACGGGTGGGTTTCCGGCCTCGAGGTGGAGGTCGGAGGCTCCCATCTCGGTGAGGCGGAACAGCAGCTGATCGAGGGTGTAGGTGCTCGGGTCGAGACCCAGCTCGAGCGGGGGGAGAACGTCTTCGTTGCTCATCGCAGCACCACCCCCATCGACTTCAGGGTCTCGGCCATGTTGCGCGGGTCGTTGGCCTGGGTCACGGCCGTCTCCGGCGTGATGACCTTCTTCTCGACGAGCTCTTTCAACGTGTCATCCATGAGGCGCATCCCCTTTGACTTGCCCATCTGCATCACGTTGGGCAGCTGGAAGTCCTTGCCTTCGCGAATCAGGTTGGCCACCGAGTTGTTCACGAGCAGCAGCTCGTAGGCGACCACGCGTCCGTTGCCATCGGCCCGCGGCACCAGCTGCTGGCTGCACACGCCGCGCAGCGACTCGCTCAGCATGGTGCGGATCTGGGCCTGCTGGTTGGTGGGGAACGAGTCGATGATGCGTTGCACCGTCTGGATGGCGCTGCGCGTGTGCAGGGTTCCGAGCACGAGGTGTCCGGTCTCGGCGGCCGAGATGGCCATCGAGATGGTCTCGAGGTCGCGCATCTCGGCCACCACCACCACGTCCGGGTCTTCGCGCAGCGCCGCGCGAAGCGCGGTCGAGAACTTGTCGCAGTGGGTACCCACCTGGCGCTGGATGACCAGCGAGCGCTGGTTCTGGAAGATGTACTCGATGGGCTCTTCGACCGAGATGATGTGCGAGGCGCGGGTTTCGTTGACGTGCTGGATCAGGGCGGCCAGGGTGCTGGTCTTGCCGCATCCGGAAGGGCCGACGATGAGCACAAGGCCGTGATGGTGGTGGGTGAGCGACGTCAGTATCTCGGGCATGCCGAGGTCGGCGAGCTTCGGGATGCGCCCCGGGATGCCGCGAAACACCAGGTTCAGGCCGTTCTTCTGCACGAACGCGTTGGCGCGGAAGCGCGTCATCGCGCAGTCGGCCTGAAGCTCGTAGACGAAGTCGACGTTCGAGTCTTCGATGAGCTCGTGCGTGGCCTTCTCGTCGAGGATCTGCTGGGCCATCCACCCGACCTGCTCGGCCGCCAGGGGAGGGTGGGGCAGCGACTCGAGCAGCCCGTGCAGGCGGATCTT
>RGZZ01000189.1 GCA_010028905.1 Pseudomonadota bacterium
TTTACATCGCGGAAACATGCTGTTCACATCGTTCAGCGTGCGCTCAGCGCCGGCTCAGTACGCCCTGCTAGGCTGAATGTGGGCAGGCAAGTGTGCCCGTCCGAGCCAGAGACGCAAGAGAGCAGCCGCATGACGACGACGAGCCTGGGCAGCTATTTCAACCTCTTCCAGGGAGCGCCAACCGTGGCAATGAAGCCGATGGCCAGCCATTCGAGCACGAGCCAGCCCCCCGCGAGCGAGACGAACCAGGGCGAGGGCGACTCCTGCGTGCTCTCCCCCAAGGCGCGCGAAGAGGCGAAGGTTCAGGCTGACGCCAGCAAGTACGGTCTCCACTCGCCCCGCGACTACGTGCGCGACGGCTCGAACAAGCAGCTTCTCGACACGCTCAAGGCCGTGGTCGACTCCGACCCGGAGCTGAAAGGCTCGCCCCTCGCCAAGAGCGTGGCCAACGGCCGTGTCTCCGCCGACGACATCAAGCAGATACAGGCGTACGCCCAGAAGAAGGGGTACGACGTGGGGTCGACGGGCGTCGACGGAAAGTTCGGGATGCGCACCAGCGGCGCCTTGGAGCAGATGCTCAGCGACCGTGGCAAGGGGGGAGCGCAGGCAGCCGCAACACCGCAGCCCACCGCAACGCCACAGGCCGCCCCGCAGAACGCCCCAAAGACCGACACCGCGCCCGCCAAGGCGCCCTATGTGTCGCCCTACAGCGCGGGCGGTCGGCTCATGACCGCCACGCCTCAAAAGGACGCGGTGAGCCAGCGGCTCTACGGGCAGCGCACCAAGGGGGCCGATGGGCAGACCTACAGCAGCAACACGGGATACGGCCCGAAGGTTGCCGCGGACGATGCCACCGCGGCGAAGCGCTCGAAGGACTATGCCGAGCTGAAGCGGTTCGCCGAAGAGAACGGAACCCTCGACGGCACGTTCGTCACCCCCACGACCTCTCTCGAGCAGGACGCGGCCAACATGAACCGCCTGGTGGACGCGGGACTGACAGCGCGCAACCAGCTGCTCGAAAAGGCCTACAAAGCGCCGCCCCAGGAGCAGGCGGCCATGCGCCAGGCCGAGGCCGAGCTGCAGGCAAAGCGCGTCCAGGGCGAGCGCCTGGGGGTGTACATGACGGAAGCCCAGTACTTCAAGCAGCAGAGCCTCGCCATGGACAAGCTGTACAAGGACGGCGGGATCAGCCCCGAGCTGGGCGAGCAGAACCGCGCCTTCATGGAAATCAACCGCATGGCCGATCGGGCCGCCGTCAACATGCGCCTGAAGTTCGGCACCCCGGCCCTCCGGGACGCGGGCGAGAAGGCCACGAACGAGTCGCCCTTCAACCCGGCGCGAGGAACCACGGCCCAGCAGCGCCTCACCAACGCGTCCGCGCCGGGGTCGGGTCCGCGGGCGATCGAGTACACGAGCTGGCGGGCTGACAGCACCGACGGCAGCTTTGCCGTCATCACCCGTGCCGCGGCACAGCGCGCCGGCCTTCCGGAGCTCCCCGTCTGGGACGACTGAGCCCCTCTACCCTGGGCTCGAGCCCCAGCGCGGAGGCGGAGGCTCAGGCGGGGCGCGTCGACAGGTCGGCCACCTTCGCGCCAGGCGTGTCGCGCTCCCACAGGTAGACCCGCGTGGGGGTGTCAGACCCATGTCCGACCCACAGCCAGGTGACGGCGTTTCCATCGTCTGAGACGTCGGGCATGACGGGCATGCCCTCGTCATCACCCAAGGCGATCATCTGGTTCTCGCCGTTCTCGCGATACATCACGCCGACCTTCGGCTTCGACGGGTCAGTGCCACGGCGATCGAACGAGGTCCACACCATGTGCGACTCGTCTCCGCTCATGCGCGACCAGGTGTGATCGACCCCGGGCTCGCTGATGAGGGTGGTGGTCTCGCCGTTCTCGGAACGCATGATGGAGTTGAACTCGCCCGCGTTGTCTGTCCAGGTGAAGACCTTGCCGTCATCGGTGACGTCGCCGCGCACGCAGTCGCCAGGGCCCATGGCCATGGCCTGGATCAGGCCGTCTCCCGGACGCTCGCCGGCGATGAACGAGTTCTCGTACTTCTGCTGGCGGAAGAAGACCTGGTTGGTGTCGGCAATGAAGGGGAACTCAGACAGAATCGACCCGTCGGTGAGCAGCTTCGTCTCGCCGTTCTGCCACTTGCCGATGCGCCATGTGTTGAACCACGAGCCGTCGATGTCGTCATCCCACGCGATGGTGCTGCCATCACCAGAGACCGCCACGCTGTACTCGTTGCCCGGGCCGTTGGCGATGGGCCTGGTATGTCCGTCGCGCCACATGAGCACGTCGAAGTCGCTCTTGGGCCCGCTGAAGGGGCGCGCGGCGTAGGCGATGGTCTTGCCGTCGTCAGAGAGCGCCACGTTGGTGCAGGTGAAGCCGTCTTCGCTGATGCGCGTGGTCACGCCGTCTTCGTGCTTCATGACGCCCCAGCACCCGTCGTCGAGTCGCTGCGACCACACCACCACATGGCCATTTGCCGACACCCGCGGCTCGCTGGTCTTCCCGTCGGCCAGCAGCGTCACACGCCCTTCAGGCGCGGTGCGCATCGTCGTGATCATGGCTCTCCTACCCCTCGCTTGCTCTGATTCCCCTATCGTAGGGCATGCGCCGCAAGGAGTTGTTAACGATCTATTGACGTTCGGAAAGAGGCGACGCGACACCAGGGCTGCCCGACAGATCTCCCCGAGCGCGGGGCGCAGCACTGAAGGAACCTGACGCCGCAGCCAGAACCTCGCGAAGATCACCGTGAGGGGCGAGCCCGAGAACATGATCCAGACCATCGTATACGAGCACGAGATCCAGCGGTTTGGCCGCGAGATCCACTTCGAGGACATCAGCGACGTGGTCAAGGAACCGCGCAACCTTGTCTGGATCGACGTCGAGAAGCCCACCGAGCAAGAGATGCAGAGGCTGCAGCAAGAGCTTGCCCTTCACCCCCTGAGCGTCGAAGATGTGCTCCACGGCCACCAGCGCCCAAAGATCGACGAGTACGAGGGCTACTTCTTCGTGGTCGCCAACGCGCTGAGATACGACACGGCGAACGTGTCGCTCGAGCTCACCGAGATCGACTTCTTCATCGGGCGCAACTACGTGGTGACCGTGCACGATGGCACCTGCAAGGCGATAGACGAAGCGCTCACCCGCGCCCGCGCCCATCCAAGGGTGTTCGAGGAAGGGCTGGGGCTTCTCGTGTACACAATCATGGACGCGATCATCGATGAGTACATGCCCATTCTCGATCAGCTCGACGAGAAGATCGATTCCATCGAAGAGGGCATCTTCAACCACTTCGAGGCCGAGGCCATCAACGGCATCTTCCGCCTCAAGCGCGAGATGCTCAAGGTGCGTCGCAACGTGGGGCACATGCGCGACGTCTTCAACATATTGGCGCGCCGCGACCAGCCCCTGTTCTCATCGCACGCGGTGCTCTACTTTCAAGACATCTACGATCATCTCTACCGCATCACCGACGCCATCGACATCTACCGCGATACCCTCACCAGCGCCCTCGAGGCCTACGTCTCGCTCAACGCCAACAAGCTCAACGAGATCATGAAGGTCTTCGGCGGCATCTCCATCATCTTGATGACCGCCGCGCTCATCGCAGGCATCTACGGCATGAACTTCCAGTACATGCCCGAGCTGCACTGGTCGCACGGCTACCCTTCCGCCATGGGGCTCATGGTGGTACTCGGCCTGGCCGAGCTGGTGATCTTCAAGCACAAGGGATGGCTCTGAAGCCGCGCCCCGCGTCAGCGCGCGGCCGGCGGCAGCACCACGGGAGCGATGTCCGGCGCGCACGCTTCCGCCGGCGTGCGGGTCTGTCGCGTCGAAGCGACGCGCCCCGGACCGAACCAGGTCATGAGCTTCCGGGGGAACGCCGCGAGCGCCTCGGCACTCAAGGGGCCATAGTAGATGTCTGAGGTGACCGTTGTGAACCATTGAGCCCCTCGAGCCATGGGCGAAACGTCGGTTCGACGAGCAGCACGAGCTCGCGCAACCCGCTGGCGTCGAGCTCAGTCTTCAGTCCGAGCCGGCAGCGGTTCCACGTCGCATCGAAGGTGAAGCCCGCGACATCGACCTTGCACAGCCCCTCGATCACGGGAATCGGTTTCGTGGCATCGGCCGGTGCGTCGGTGGGCGGCGTCTGCGACGTCTGCGACGATGCGTCGGGCACGCCCGCCGGGTAGGCGAGCATGCGCACCATGCGACGAAGGGCCGCGAGCCAGGGGCCGCGCCAGTCGAAGTCGAGATCGATCTGCGTGCGATCCGGCGCAACCGTGACGTGTGCCTTGGAGTCCCGCAGCTCGACGGTCACGAGTCCGTGCCGCCGGAAGATGGGGAGAACCTCTCGCAGATCGGCGTGAGAGCTGAGGGCAAAGCTCGCATGGAGCCCCTCTTTCTCTGTGTTGGTGAACGAAAACGACATCGAGCCTCTGCTCGACGAGGCGACAGCGCGCATCTCGTCGAGCGCGGGGCGCATCTCATCGAGGTTCTTCACCATCTGCGAGAAGAAGGTCTGCGGCAGCTTGAAGCCGCTCATGCCCTCGATGAACGACCGCGGCGGATGAGCGAACAGGACGCGGATGAGATCAACGGCCCCCAGCAACAGCTGATCGGTGTTCTCAAGGCTGACCTCGGTATCAACGCCGACGCGATGGCCGTCGACGCTGGCGGAGATCTCGAAGCGCTTGACGCGTATGGCTGCCATGCGGGTGAGGGCGTCGTTGAAGGCAGGTGCGTCAGCCGCGTCGACACCGAGGCCCCGAATGAGGTCGGTGCGCGCGCCGTCCACGAGATGGGAGACGGTGAGGTCGACGACCATGGAGGCCAGGCCGCTCTCTGTGCCCGGCGCCTTGGCGCCTCGCGACGCCCCTTGCGGAACTGGCGCCGCTCCGGAGCCGCCGGGCGTCCCCTGCGACGCGTGCGGGTCGGTGACGGTGAGCGAGACGACCGTGACGTGATGCCGGGCCAACCTGCGGGTCAACCGGACCGATGCGGCCTGCGGATCGCGGGTGAGATTGCGCACCCTTCGCCCCAAGGGCGCGTTTGCGTCAGCCTCCATCTCGAGATGCAGCGAGAGCCCCGCGGCCACGTGCTGCACCTGCACCGTCGCACGCCTGAACGCCTGTGCCGATGACACGAACGGGGCGGTCATGTCGAAATGGGCGCGGTAGCCTGCCGTGTGGGTATCTCCGGCCACCGCCAGGTCGAGATGGGCACCCTCGACCTCGATCTGGGGCTTATGGCTCGCCGACTCGACCCGAAGGCCGGCCGTCGCCTCGCTCAGCCCCTGATCTGCGTGCGAATGCAGCTCACCCGTCATGGCCACCTCCTTGCCCAGGCTCGGCCAGACGCTCTCGAGCGTCGTGGCGATGCGATCCGGCGCCGCTTTCACTTGAAACGAACCGCGCGCCTCAGGCGACCAGAAGAAGCTGGGGATGTCGAACCCCGTGAGGTCGAGACGGTAGTGCTGGGTGAGCAGGTTGCCCATCATCGTCAGGTGCCCGATCTGGCTGTACCTGGGATGCGGATCGGTGGTATGGGCCCGCACGTTCCCTTGCGCGTCATGGACGATGTGCCACTGCGCAAGCTTCTCCGCAGACACGGGCGGGAGCGTTCTCTGCGATGGCTTCCCGGCCTTCGCGGCCTTCGCGGACGCGCGCGGCGTCGGGGAGGGCCGTGCGGCGATGGGCGCCGGACCGCTGTCGCCCCCCGCTTGAGGCGCTGCGTGAGCGGTGAGCGGTGACATCAGCATCAAGGCAAGAGGCAGGGCGAGAACGGCGGGTCTGCGCATCGGCGGCATCATCAACAATCTTCAGCGTGTGTTGGGAAGGAGGAGCATTTCCTGAGGTCGGGCTGTTCTCCTGGTGCCCGGAGGAGTGGCGCGGTCGGACACCGTAGAGTCGGCCGTGCTCTCTGTCCGCGTTTCACTGCTCTTGCTCGTCGCGTTCCTGCTGATGACGGCTGTGGGGTTCGCGCAGGATCAAGGGGGGCGTACGTCCGAAGCAGCGCCGGGCGCAGGGCACGCGAGCCGCTGCAGTGACGCGGCCTGCTGCTGCCCGCCAGAGACCTGTAGGTGTGCAACGTCGATTGCCTGTGATGTGTCGTGCGCGCCCGCATCCCCCCCTGCCTTCGTGGAACAGTTCTGGCGCGCACGGGGGAGTCTGCTGCCCGCGAGCGCCCTGCCGCGTCTCACACCCCCTCCCCACGCTCGGGTCGCCGCGCCACTGCTCGGTGGTCCCCCCCGACCGCCCGATCTCCGTCGCCTCCGCAAACCTCCTCGGGTAGCGTGACCCGACGGCGCGTCACACGCGTCGCGTTCCCACCACGCCCCCAACAATATGAGGAGGACCCCTTTCCATGTCCATTCGTCAAGCGCGTGGGTTCGCGCTTCTCTTTCTGCTGTTCATCGTGACGTCGCCCGCATGGGCGAGCTGCGGCGTCGGAAACTGCTCGGTCGACACGGGCCAGGAGATCCAGGCCTGGCAAGACGGCCTGATCTCTCGTCTCGACCTTCGCTACGACAACTACACCCTCGACCAGCCCCGCTTCGGGACGCGGCCGGTGGGCGTGGGCGAGATCCGTCGACATCACGACGAGATTCGCACGCGCAACCAGAACCTCTGGCTCAACGCCGACATCGCCACCAGCCGGAACTGGGGCTTCAGCGTGGTGACCCCCTACGTCTTGGAGCGCGCCCATGATCACGTGCACAACCACCATGGCCACAGGTTCTACGACGGCTGGAACCTCTCGGGCATCGGCGACATGCGCGTTCTCGGCCGCTATCAATCGAACTTCGACCCTGCATCGCGCAGCTTCTGGGGCGTGAAGCTCGGCTTCAAGCTTCCAACGGGCAGCACGAGCGACCGAAACAGCGCCGGCTCCGAGGCAGAGCGCATGCTCCAACCCGGCACCGGCAGCCTCGACGTGCTCGCGGGCGGATACTTCAACCAGGCCGTGGGCAAGGGCAATGGGTGGTTCGGCTCGGTGATGGTGCAGTCGCCCCTGACCACCCGCGACAAGTTCCGTCCCGGCCAGGCCCTCTACGTCGATCTGGGGTATCGCCAGAAGCTCGACGACCACTGGAGCGCGTTCCTTCAGGGCAATCTGCAGGTGCAGGGCCAGGATCAGGGCGCCAACGCCGAGCCTCCCCAGTCCGGGGGCACCTACTTCTTCATCACGCCTGGCGTGCAGTGCAGCCTCTCGAAGAGCGTGCAGGTGTACGGCTTCGTGCAGCTGCCCGTGTACCAGGGCGTGAACGACGTGCAGCTCACCCGCTCCTACGGCGTGAGCACGGGGCTCAACATAAGGCTGTGACCCTGCGGCAGAGATGAGACGCGGTGGCGGGTGGGCAGATATTCGGCCCGTCCGTCACCGCTCTACCTGCATCGGCGGAAGCGCCAGCGGGAGATTGGGGTAGGTGATCGTCCCGCCCGAAGGGGTCTTCCCCTCAACGGAGGCAACCACAACGGTGCTCGACGTCGGCGCAACCGTTCCAGAGCCGAAGAGGGGCGATCCTGTGCCTGCGCCGCCCCCACCGCCGCAGCCCACGGCCACCAGGGTCACGAGCGCCGCAGTGCCGAGAAGCCCCCCGACAACCCAACGACGCCGCGCCGCCATCCCCCCCGAAAGGAGCAGCAGTGGCGCAGTGACGGCCACGGCGGCCATGCCACCCCCATCCGCCTTCGAACCTTCGGCCGCGATCGGAGGGAGAGCAGAATCCCCTGCAGCGGAGACCTGCGCTCGTTCCAGCGCCAGCGTGAACGCTGCCGACCGCCCCGCGCTCACCGCCAGCGGCGGATCGAAGGTGAACACCGTGTTGGCAGATGGGGTCACCGAAACGGTGGCCATTGAAGGGCCTGCCGTCGCGTCAAGGGTCGCACGAGAGAAGAGCGACGGCGACGAGAACGCAATGGTCACCGACGTGATGCGCTGCTGCCCTCCATCGGAGCGCGCCACCGTGAAGGTTCACACAGGCGTAGTACCGGCGCCGACTGGGAGTTCAACCCGGGAGCCTGGCTCTACCGTCACCACGGCGACAGCGGGCGAGGGCGACGGGCTGGGCGAGGGCGATGGCGCGCAGGACCCGTGTTCGGGCGGCGTTCTCACCGAACACCGAGAAACGGCGTGGCTTCGAGCCGTGGTCTATTGCTGTTCGAAAAAACATCATCGCACAAAAACCTTTCCCCGTGCCATTGCTACCCCGTCTGCACGACGACCAGCCTGCAGCTTGGGCCTCCGCGGAGCATGCAGGTCATCTCGGTGAGCGACACGCGCTCTTTGAAGTGGTCGGCGATCCCCAGCACGATGCCTCTGGCCAGCGCGCACATCTTGCGCTGCGAGCGATAGACGATCTCGACCTCGCGCTTGCCGTTGCGCCTGCTCTCGAGGGCCGGAGGGGTGGCCCCAGGGTCGCGTCGCCGCACGACAGCGTGTATCGTCGTCTCGACGTTCTCGAGCACGTCGAGGGTCTTCCACTGCGGCTTCAGAGACGCGCCGTAGACCGAGAGCAGGCCGGGCACCAGCGCCTTCCCGAAGGCCTCGAGTATGACCGAAACCTCGGCGCCGAGAACCTGCGAGGCCGACGCCACGAGTCGCGTGATCTCGTCGTCCGGATATACCGACGTGGCCAGGTAGAGCTTATTGGGCAGACCAGCGCCACTGCAGATCTGCTTCCACAGCCCGTCACCATGCCCCTCGATGACGAAGGTCTTCAGCTGCGAGAAGATGATGCCGTGCATTACGACCTCCACTGTTCAGCCGAAACTTTCGTTCATCCGTTACAAGTCCTGCCCGTCTTGTTCAAGCGACAAACGCCCCTCTGGCGCGCACATCTCATCTGTGGTAGTGTAGAGGGCACGAAGAGAGAGGGGAGAGCCGCATGCAGGTCCCTGACGCGCAACGAGGCCACGCTAAGCCGCTGACGACCACGCCTGCGGCAGCA
>RGZZ01000190.1 GCA_010028905.1 Pseudomonadota bacterium
TCTCGAGCTCGTTGTTGGCCGCTTCATTGGTCGGATCGAGATGCAGAATGCGATCGTACAACCGCTTTGCGTCTTCGACCTGTTCAAGCCCCGTGGCCAGACGAGCGCCGCGCAGGAGCGAAGGCACGGTGACCCCCTCCATCGATGCGGCGATGCGATACTGCTCGAGGGCCTGCGCACGCTGATTGCGCCCTTCGAACACCTCGGCGAGCTCGCAGCGATAGGCCGGGTTCTCGGCGTCGAGCGTGATTGCGACCTGCATCTCCTTGATGGCCTCGTCGGTGCGCTGCATCTGGAGCAGCAGTCGTGCGTTGCGCACGCGATAGTGCGGATCGTCTTCGTGCGAGCGGCCCGCCACCTCGATCTCGTTGCGCGCCTCGGCCACCCGCCCCATCTTCAGGTAGGCCTCACCGAGATCGAGACGCGCCTCGACAAATCCGGGGTCGACAGCCAGGGCTCGGTTCAAGAAGTCGGCCGCAACCTCCGGCCGCTCGCGATGCTTCAGGTAGATGCGCGCCATGTCGTACATCGACCGCACGTGGCTGTCGTCAAGCGAGAGCGCCTTCTGATACTCTTCGAAGGCGTAGTCGTACTCCTCGAGGCTGAAGAACGCCTGTCCGAGATCGTAGTGCGCCTGGGCAGATTCAGGGCTCAGCTGGATGACCTTCTGGAAGAGCTTGATGCACGCGTCGTACTGCCGACCGTCCATGTAGCAGTAGGCCAGCGCCGAGAGCGACTGTACGTCGTTCGGGTTGATGTCGAGGGCCGCCTCGAACTCACGCATGGCGTCAGCGAGGCGCTTCACCGAGCGCAGCGCGGACGCGAGCTCACAGTGGAAGTGGCCTTCACGAGGCGCCAGCTCGATGGCTTTGTTGAAGTGCGGCAGCGCCTGCTCGACCTTGTTCGTGCGAACATACGAGAGGGCAAGGTTGTAGTGCGCAAAGGCGTCTTTGGGGTTGAGCTCGATGGACGAGTAGTAGTGGGGGATCGCCTTCTCGAAGTTCCCCAGCCTGCGATAGGCCTCTGCCAGGTTGTAGTGGGCGTAGGGATCGGCAGGGCTGATGCGCACGCACTGCTCGAGGCTCTCAACGGCCTTGTCGACCTCTCCGAGCTGGAGGCGGATCATGCCGAGATGGTAGAGGGCATCTGAGTAGCGCGGCTCGATGGCAATGGCCCGCTCATACTCCTGGATGGCGAAGTCGGGTCGGAAGATGGCTTCGCATGCCTGGGCCATGGCGAAGTGGACCTCCGGCACGTTCCCGTTCAGGTCAGCCGCCTTCTGGAAGCACTTGATCGCCTTCATGACCTGCTGGGCCTTCATGTGCGTGTTGCCGAGCGCATGGTAGAGGCGATAGTTGTCTGATTCGAGCTCGAGAGCGCGCTCAAGGTGGCTGATGGCCTTGGCCACCATGTTCTCGCGGTCATAGATGAGGCCGAGATTGTAGTGCGCCTCGGCAAACTTCGGATTGGCGTCGGCGGCCTTCGAGAAGTGGAGGATGGCCTGCTGGTTCTGCCCCAGAAGGGCGAAGATCTGGCCTGCAGCCCCGTAGGCCTCCCACAGGCGCGGGTTGATCTCGATGGCGCGGCGAAGGCTCTGCAGCGCGAGCTCGGGCTTGTCGAAGAACTTGTAGGCCATGCCCAGATGGAAGTGAGCGTAGCCGTCGTTGGGGTTCAGCTTGATGGGGTGGTTGAAGCGCTCGAGGCAGAGCTGGATCTTGCGGCTGTAGAACTGCAGCGTGCTCGGATCCTTCATTATGTTGCCGATGCTCGGATCGAGCTCCCAGGCGCGCTGCCACTCACGCACCGCCATCGAGCGATCGTCTACGGCGGCGTAGAGGAACCCTTTGTGCAGGAAGGCGCGGGCGTGGCGGCTGCCGCTGAGACGAAGGCACTGCTCGTACTCCTTGGCGGCCTCGGCGACATCGTTCTTCTCTTCGAGCGCCATGGCAAGGCCGAAGTGCGCCTCGGGGTCGTTCGGGTTCAGGCGCACCAGGGTGTGGAACTTCTGAAGGGAAAACGAATCCGCCATTCCTGACTCCTTCTGGGGGTGAGGGGGGTGAGTGCTGAGGGACGCAGAGTTCGCTGAATCTATTACCGAGTCCTCCACCACCTCCCTTCGGACGCCCTGAAACGCCGATGATGACGCTGATCTGCTGCGCGCGGCCCCCGAGGTCCGGTGGCTCGGACAAAGCCGTTCGCAACGGCTCCAGGAGAAGTCGACACCGACGAGAAGGAGACGCCCATGCTGAGACGCGGACTTCCCTACGTGCTGGCCTGGATGATCGCGGCCCTGGCGTTCTGCGACCCCTCCCCTGCCCGCCTCGGACTGGCCCTCGCAGGATGTGCGTGCGCGCTGGCGGCGAGAGTCTGGCTGGCGTCTCCCCGACGCTACACCATCGGTCTGACCGTCTCCGCTGCAGCCTGCGTCGCCCTTGCCGCTACCGTGCCGCCGTCTGCGGCTGCCCTGCGCGCCATGGTGAGTGCGGCTGGTGGCATCGGGGCCGCCTACTGCCTGCTCCGCGCCATCCGGGGCTGAATCGGCTGCGGGCGCAGGAATGGGCGCACGGCTGAGGAGAAGGGGGGCGCCATGATCGAAGGAAATCGCATCCGGCTCTGGTCCATCGAGAAGTTCGACGTGGGCCGCAACTACAACTGGGGCAATGACCCGGAGATGATCCGTCTCACCGGCATGTCCCCCTACCCGAAATCCACGGTCGATCTCGACCAGTGGTTCCAGAGCCTGTGTGGCAACCCGAACCTCAAGATGTTCGCCATGAAGACCTTCGAAGGAGAGTACATCGGGAACATCGAGATCGCCGACATCGACTGGCGATGCGGCCGAGGAGAGATCGGACTGATCATCGGCGAGGCGCATCATCGCGGCCAGGGATACGGCTCAGAGGCCGTGCGCCTGCTCTCTGCCTTCGCGTTCGACGAGATGCGCATGCACCGCCTCGAGGCCCGCGTCCTGGCCCACAACGCCCGCGCGCAGGCGACCTTCGAGCGATGCGGGTACACGCGGGAAGGCGTCGCGCGAGAAGCCTTCTACTCAGAAGGCAGATGGGTCGACGTGGTGACCTTCAGCCTGCTGGCGTCAGACCCGCGCGCTCCTCTCTCCATCGCCGCCGACAAACACGAGGAGGCACGTCCATGAAGGTCGTCTACTGGGAGAACAACCAGGTTCACATGCTCGACCAGCGCCGGCTTCCCGGCGCGCTCGAGATCCTCGAGCTGGGAACGGTCGAGGGCGTGGCGGAGGGCATTCGCACCCTCTCCGTGCGAGGCGCCCCCGCAATCGGCATCGCGGCCGCGTACGGCCTGGCGCTCTCCGCGCGCACCGTCGCCGCAGAGACCGCCTCAGAGTGGGCGGCCGCATTCCTCCACGACCGCGACCTTCTCCACTCCACTCGTCCCACCGCTGTGAACCTGGCCTGGGCGCTCGAGCGATGTGTGCGCGTGGCCCAGCAGATGCTCGACGAATGCGGGGGTGAGCCCCTCTCGACGCTACGCCCGCGGCTCGAGTCGCGCCTGCTCGACGAGGCTCTCGAGATCGACCGTGAAGACGAGTGGATGTGCCGGCGCATGGGTGACTTCGGGAGCGAGGTCGTCCCGTCAGGCGCACGCGTTCTCACCCACTGCAACGCCGGAGGTCTGGCCACCGGCGGGTACGGTACGGCGGTGGGCGTGATCCGATCGGCTTTCTCGCGTCACGGCAACCTGCACGTGATGGTCGATGAGACCCGCCCGCTGCTGCAAGGCGCCAGACTCACCGCGTGGGAGCTGAGCCGCGAGCAGATCCCCTACACGCTCATCACCGACAACATGGCCGGCTGGTTCATGCGCCAGGGAAAGGTCGACCTCGCCGTGGTGGGGGCCGATCGCATCTGCGCGAACGGTGACGTGGCAAACAAGATCGGCACCTACAGCGTGGCCGTGCTATGCCACCATCACAAGATCCCGTTCTACGTCGCCGCCCCCTTCTCCACCATCGACCTGCGACTCAGCGGCGGAGACGAGATCCCCATCGAGCAGCGCGACCCCAGTGAGGTCACCCACCTCTACGGCACCCGCACCGCGCCCAGCGACGCGGTGGCGGCCAATCCCGCGTTCGACGTCACCCCGAACGAGCTGATCACCGCCATCATCACCGAACGCGGCGTCCTGCGCCCGCCCTACACCGAGTCTCTGGCCCGCGCCGCCTTGACCCGGCCGACGCTCGAGACAGCGGCGGGGAGCGCGTGACCCGTACCACGACAACAGGAGCGAGATCTGGCAGCACGCGATCCGCCGGCGCGGTGAACGAGCTCGGCTACACCGAAGCGCTGGCTGTGCTCGGCGAAGGACAGCCCGCCGCACGGGTGTGGGTCATGCAGACAGACGCATCGTCGATGCTGGTGGAGGTATGGCGGCGCTTCGTTGGCGCCGTTGCTCCAGAGCAGCCAGACTTCAATGTCGCCACTGTCGAGTGTCGACAGGAGACAGGAATCGGCGAGATCGAGGCCATGGGAGAAGAGCTCCCCCTCATGTCGGAGCGCCGGGTGCTCTGGATACGCGACATCCACCGACTCGACGCGCGACAAGGCGAGCGCCTGACGGAGTACCTCGCGAGCGCCTCTCCCCAGACCTGGTTCTTCGTTTCAGCCGGCAAGGACCGCGGAGACGGCGGCGCTTCGGCGAAATCGGAAAGCGGGAGCGAGCAGAAGGAATCCGACGCCGGCCCCGCCACCTCGACAGAGGTGGGCGGAGAGAAGCGAAGGGGGGCGTCCACGCGAATCACGGCGCTGAAGAAATCCCTCGGCAGCGCGTGCCTGCAGGTGAAGGCAGAGGTCGACCCCGACAGGCTTCCAGAGTGGATCGAGGGCGAGCTCGCAGCGCTCGCCCCTGGCGCGACCATCGCCCGAAATGCAGCCGCCGAGCTGATGACCCGCACCAACAAGAGCGCCGCCGCCATTCTCACCGAGCTCGAGAAGCTCGTCTGCTACGTCGGCGATCGCAAGCGCGTTGAAGAGAGCGACGTGCGTGAGACCGTCGCAGACAATGCCGAGCGCATGAGCTGGAACATCACAGACGCGCTCGAGCGCGGCGACGAGAGAGAGGCCCTCGTCGCCCTGCACCAGATGCTCGAGGCCGAGGTGCACCCCCTAATGGTGCTGGGCTGGTTCTCATCGCGCTATCGCACCCTTCTCAAGGTCAAGGGACTTGCTGGCGCGGGGGAATCGGCCGAGCGCATCTCCTCCGCAACGCGATGGCCTTCCTGGAAGATCGAGAAGACGTTGCGCGAGACACGCGCCATGAGCGTTCCGGTGCTCGAGCGAACCATCGAAGAGATCCTCGCGGCCGACCTGGCGCTCAAGACGGGAAACCGACACGAGCGATTCGTGCTCGAGCTTCTCATCATGCGGCTGTCGGGGCTGTTCAACCCGCGTCGCGGCAGCGCTCGACCGTAGGGTGGCAGAACAGCTCGACACGCATCATTGCGGATGTAGAGGAACTCGCACCCAAACCACGAAACTCTTGCGGCAGGCATGGACCCGCGGCGCGCCAAGACGTCTCGACGTCAAGACGCGCCGCCTGTGCCTATCAGCCTGCTCGATGCGAGTGCCGCCTGCTGCGCGGCCTCGAGCCCGCACCCTGCGGCGCCCGGAGCTCCACTGAGCCTCCCCAGCGAGCTGAGGCCGATCTCACGGTTCCCCCGCGCCATCGCGGAACGCCGTGATTGCTGTTCCCGACGTCTCCCGCACGGTCGGGTGACGTCAGTGCTCGCGCCGCGCCTGACGTTCAGACCCACGCATCGTTTCCTCGCGGAAACCGGTTGGATGTTAACACAATGGTGCTGATCCAACTGCAGGTGGGTGCTATTATGTGGCCGGACGCGAAGTGAATGACGCTTGGAGGCGCCGATATGTACGACATCGGTCAGAAGGTCATCCATCCCCTGCACGGAGTAGGCGTGGTCGAGATGGTCGAGGAGAAGACGATCCTTGACAAGGTGAATCGGTTTGCGGTCATCTCGTTCCAGAACGACCGACTCAAGATCATGGTCAACCTAGACCAGAGCAACACCCTCATCCGAGATCTCGTCAGCAAGGAAGAGGTCCCCAAGGTCCTCAAGTTCCTGCGACGCTGCAAGAGCGATCTCCCCGTGAAATCGTCGGAGCGCTACAACGTGAACCTGAAGAAGATCAAGAGCGCCGACGTCTACCAGGTCGCCGAGGTCATCAAGGACCTCTCCGATCTGAGCCAGGTGAAGAAGCTCTCCCCGAAAGAGCTCGCCATGCTCAAGCAGACCAAGAAGCTGCTGAGCACCGAGTTCTCCTACATCACCGAGATGACGCCCGAGGAGATCGAAGAGATGATCGACGAATCGTGCCGCGTGGAAGTCAAGGTGCCCGTCACCGCCTGAGCAGGCGAATCCCCCCCCCCGAAGATGCGATGGAGGCCGCGAAATTCGCGGCCTCTGCTGCTTCCGTGGGAAACCAGCCTTCCCGCGACGCTATCGCCCCGATGAAGTGGAGGGGGCTTCGAAGCGAGAGACCTTCCTGACCCCCTCGAGGGTCTTTCGGATGTCTGCCGACAACCCCTCGAGCTTCTGCGGAGACCCGCTCACAGCAACCACGAGGCAGCGGTCTCCCAGCGGAGCGACCGTGTACTCGGTACGATGGATGATGGCATCGTGAATGAGATGCTCCTCACTGAAGCGGCTGGCAGGCACGCCCGCAAGCGTGCAGCGACGGGGCATGGCAAAGTGCCGCCCCGCGGCGTCGGCGCGCTGCATCATGCGTGACTCGAGAACCGCGGCGGCAGAGAGCGCATCGAGGTGCGCTTTGTTGTCCGTGACGCGGAATGCGATCTGAACGCCGCCCGCGCGATGGGAGAGCGTCAGGGACGACGGATCATCCGGGCTCCCGTCGAAGACCCATGGGTCTCCCGGAGACCGAACGGTGACCACGTCCTGGAGGGTGCGCGTCGGCCGCGTCGGCGTACCCGTAGGACGCGGCCCCGCAATGGCTGGAGCAGCAGCCAGGAGACAAGCGACCAACAGTAGCGCCAGAGAGAGCTGTATGCGCGTCGACACGCAGTACGCTTCTCCCGCAACGCCGACCGTCCTGCACGATGGCTTGGGACGAGGTCTCACCGTGAAGGGGAGGGCTCTGTGCGCGCATGGGCGAAAAAACCGGCACCCCAATCCCGGAGGTGCCTACGTGACTCGCGTCCTCGTCGCAGACAAGCTCCACCCCACCGCGCTCACCGGACTCCAGGCCCTGCCTGGAGTCGAGGTCGTGAGTCGTCCTGACCTCACGGCAGAAACGCTTCCTGGCGAGATCAGCGGATTCGAAGTTCTCGTCGTGCGCTCGACAAAGGTGACCGCCGCGGTGCTCGCCGCCGGCGACGCCCTCGGACTCGTCATCCGCGCAGGGGCAGGCGTCAACACCATCGACGTGGCGGAAGCCTCGCGACGAGGCGTGTACGTGGCCAACTGTCCCGGCCGAAACGCCGCGGCCGTGGCTGAGCTGACCCTGGCCCTGATCCTCGCCATCGATCGTCGCATCGCTGACAACGTGAACGATCTCCGCCAGGGACGCTGGAACAAGAAGGGCTTCAGCAAGAGCCGAGGCCTGAAGGGACAGACCGTGGGCGTGATCGGCACCGGCTCCATCGGCCGAGAGGTCATCGCGCGCCTGCGTCCCTTCGGTGTGGAGATCGTCGCCTGGTCACGCTCTCTCACCGACGCAGAAGCCGACGAGCTCGGTGTGCGACGCGCCCACGATCTCATCGAACTGGCGCGCGGCGCCGACGTTGTCACCGTGCACGTCGCGCTCGCCGCCGAGACCCGCGACATGCTTGCCGGCCCTTTCTTCGAGGCCATGCGCCCGAACGCCACCTTCATCAACACGTCTCGCGCCGAGGTCGTCAACGGTGGCGCCCTTCGAGAAGCGCTTCGCCAGAAAGGCATCTTCGCGGGCCTCGATGTGTTCGACGATGAGCCGTCCACGGGAGAAGGGGCCTTCGACTGCGACCTGAAGGCCTTCCCCAACGTCTACGGCACCCATCACATCGGCGCTTCCACTGACGAGGCTGAGAAGGCCACGGGGGAAGAGGTGGTGCGCATCGTCGCTGCGCTCACCGCGGGAAGCGAGATCCCGAACTGCGTGAACCTGCGCAGCCCAGGGGCGGCGCGGGGTGGCCTCGTGGTTCGCCACGAAGACCGTGTCGGCGTGCTTGCCAGCGTGCTCGCAGCATTGAAGGAGCACGGCTACAACGTGCAAGAGATGCAGAATCAGATCTTTGAAGGGGTCTCGGCCGCCGCCTGCGCTCGCATCATGCTTGGAGCCGAACCTTCGCCCAAGGTGGTGGAGGTCGTGGGGCAGTGCGATGGGGTGGTGCGTGTGACCCGCATCGGCGCCTGAGCCGCACCCGACCCACGCTGCACCATCCCTTGACACCGCTCTGCCGGGGTGGTCTAATTTGAGTCTCCACGCACCCCTGCCGCCCCATTCGAGGCCGCACCCCCGTGGAGTGAAGGGCGAGCTCACATGAACAGGGTTCTGGGTCGATGGATCGCCGCGCTTCGCATGGACTGCGGGCTCTCCCGACGATCTCTCGCCGAGCGTCTCGGCGTGCCTGCTTCTACGGTGGGGCGCTGGGAATCGGAAGGAGAGTCCATTCCCGCCGAGCTGCTCAAGCCGCTTGCTGAAACGCTGCAGGTCTCCGCAGAAGACATCGACGCCCTGCAGAGCCGCGGATCGATCGGACAGCACAAACCCACCGCCACCAGGGCACGACGGCCGAAGAAGGTCCTCCCCTACCCCGTGCGCGGCAGCCTGTCAGAGATGCTCGAGATGGGGGGCGAGACGGCCTGGGCCCTGTCTGCCGAAGCAGAGGCGAGGCTTGGCGCCTCGACCTACCAGGAGGTTGTGGGGACGCTGCCTCGCGAAAACGC
>RGZZ01000191.1 GCA_010028905.1 Pseudomonadota bacterium
GACCGTCGACCTCGAGCAGCGCTACCACGACGCCCTGAGAGAGATGGTGGGCAAGCTGGTGCGCAACAACTTCCGCAGCGCCCCCCCCGCCGAGGAGAGCACCCTCTTCGGTGCGCCGCCCGACGCCGACCCCCTCATCTGGAGCGAGCAGCTGCACGTCTCATACGAGATGCGCGAGCTGCTCGACGACCTGATCTCCGGCCGCACGGCCACACTCGACCTCGCCCAGGAGGCCATTGACGCCTTTGGTCCCGGGCACATCATCCGCAAGCGCACCGGATGGGGAACGCATCGGGGCCGGGTGCGCGAGGGCAACGAAGACGCCCTGATGCTGCTCCAGCAGGCCGTGGTGGCGGGAAACCGCCCCCTGCGTGTCGAGCTCTACGCGGTGGCCGACGGAATGGGCGGGCACGAAGCCGGCGAGATCGCGAGCGAGATCACGCTCAAGTCGATGGCGGTCGAGCTGGTGGGCGGTCTCAACATCACGTCGGCCCGAGACCTGGGGCGCGACATCCTCGACCAGGAGTTCCTCGTCGATCGCATGACCGAGGCCATCGATCAGACCAACCAGACGCTGCGCAAGTACTCGTGGGACGCGCACTCGAAGAGCCGCCGCAAGCCTGGATCGACGCTCGTGTGCGCCCTCGCCCTCGACGCGATCATGATCATCGGGCACGTGGGCGACAGCCGTGCGTACAAGATCGAGCTCGACGGCTCGCTCAAGCGCATCACCCGCGATCACTCCCCCGTGCAGATGCTCGTCGACGCAGGGCGCATCACCCACGAACAGGCCTTCAACCACCCGCACCGACATCAGATCTCGTCGAACATCGGCATCGCGCCGGACATGCTCAAGCGCGACGTGAACGTGCGCATGCTTCGCACCGGCGAGTCGATTCTTCTGTGCAGCGACGGCCTGTGCGACATGATGCTCGATGACGACCTCGAGGAGATCTGCAAGCAGGAACGCGACCCGCGGCGGCTGGCCCGCACACTCGTCGAGACCGCGTGCGAGCTGGGCGGTCACGACAATGTCACGGTGCTCGTGGTCACCCGGGCACCGGGACCGCCCCAGGAAGAGCGCGAATCGCCTGCGAAGACGAACTGACCACGCGGCCCCCGACAGACGCCGCACCTGGTTCACGAAGGAGACGCATGAGCGCCGAGAACGAGACCTCCCCCGCCCCCCCGTCTGACGCAGCCAGCAGCACCGAATCGCCGGCGCCGGCGTCGTGGGAGGCCCTGTCCGGTCTCATGCGCACCGGCGGTGAAGCCCGCCCGGACGCGGCGCCCCCCGCTGAACCCCCGTCGTCGCGGGCGCCAGCCGAGACCGCGGCCGACGCAACGGGCGACGCGGCGTCCGAGAACATGGCTGACAGCGCGAGCGGCAGCGCCACCGTCGAGGTCACAGTCGAGGCGCCCGCCAGGCAGTGGCATCCGGGAAAGCTCAAGCTCGTCATCGAGCAGGGCATGAGCGTGGGCAAGGAGTTCCTCGTCTCCGAGCCCGACATGCTCGTGGGCCGACGCGATCCCGAGCAGGCCGTCATACCGGACATCGATCTCTTCGACCAGGAAGCCCCCAACAACCGATACGTCACGCGGCGTCACGCGCGGCTGTACTTCGCGGGAGGCAGCCTGATGCTCGAAGACCTCGACAGCGCCAACGGAACCGGCCTCAACGGCCAGCTGGTGGCGCCCCATGAGCCGCGCGCGCTCGCCGTGAACGACAAGGTGCACTTCGGCCAGTCGGTGCTCATGCGGCTGAAGACCGTCTGACCTCCCGCCGCGATCAGCGGGTACGGCTCCACGACCGCAGCGCGGCACCCATCAGACCCGCGAGCCCGAGCACCCCGGCGCCAGCGAGCCCGTTCACGATGAGATCCTGGCGTCGTGCCCGCCGAACAGCCTCAGCGTAGGGGATGCTCGAGAACGTGACCATCGAGTAGAGAGGCAGCCAGTGCTCCGGGAAGGCCTGGTGCAGCAGCGCGTCGACCTGCTTCCTCGCCTTGAACACGGGCGAGACCACGCGGCTTCGCATCTCCTCGAAGTTCTGCAGCGCAAGATCGGAGAGCGCGTCGGTGTTGGGCTTGCGCAGCTCGCCGTAACGCGCGAACATCTCCTCGGTCGGCCCCATGGCGCGCAGGCACTGCATGAAGACCGTGCAGTCCTCGAACGCCGCATTCATGCCCTGCCCGTAGAAGGGCACCACGGCGTGACACGCGTCGCCCAGCAGCACGGCGTGCTTTCCCACGTGCCACGGTGAGCAGCGCACGTAGACGAGCGGCGAGGTGGGGTTGTGCATGAAGTCATCGAGCAGGGTGGGCATGTGCGCAACGGCATCCGGGAACTCGCGATCAAAGAACGCCTTCACGTCTGACTCGGTCTTGAGCGCCGCGAACGAGCTGCGCTCGCCGTCGAAGGGCAGGAAGAGCGTGCAGGTGAATGAGCCGTCGAGGTTGGGGAGGGCGATGAGCATGTAGTCGTGCCGAGGCCAGATGTGCAGCGCCCCGCGATCGATGCACCAGCCGCCGCTCGGCAGCGACGGCATGGTGAGCTCCTTGTAGCCCCACGGCAGGTAGTCTTGCCGGTAGTTGAAGCGATCGCGATGGGTCATCTGCTCGCGAATGGCCGAGAACGCCCCGTCTGACCCGACGACGTGACCGCCCGCATGACCGATCTGACTTCCGCTGAGCTCGTCGCGAAACGTGAGATCGCCCGTCTCGAAGTCGATGTGGGTGCACCGATGATTGAAGTGGATCTTGACGCCCGCAGCCTGAGCGGCGTTCATGAGCGTGACGTTGAGGCCGTGACGCGACACCGAGTAGAGATGCTCGTCGGGGTGAATGGAGTACGGCTGCAGCTCGAGCGCGCCATCGACGGCGTGCAGCATGCGGCCCCGCATGGGGATGGCGGTGGCCATCACCTCATCCTTGAGCCCCGCCTCCGCAATGGCCTTCCACCCGCGAACCGACAGCGCAAGATTGATCGAGCGGCCTCGCGGCACCGGGGCCACGCGCATGTCGGCGCGACGCTCGAAGATCTCGACCTCGTGCCCCTCTCGGGCGAGCAGCACGCCGAGGAGCGAGCCGGCCAGCCCTGCGCCGATGATGGTGAAACGAGCCATGAAAGTCCTCCGGAAGATTTCTGTCGCGCGTGACCGAGCACGCTAGATGCGGGCCACCGCCTCGATGAAGCGCCACACATCGTGAAACGTGTTGTAGAGCGGCACGGGCGCGATGCGAAGGATGTCGGGACGACGGAAATCGCACACGATGCCGCAGTCATCGAAACGGGCAAGCAGCGCGCGTGGATCGATGTCGGCCCGCACCCGCAGCGAGAGCTGACAGCCGCGCCGCGCCGGATCGGTGGGCGTGATGATCTCGAACGGGCGGTTCGGCAGCGCCTGCAGCTGATCGTGAAGCGTCTGGGTGAGACGCAGCGACTTCTCTCGCAGCGCCTTCATACCCACTTCTCCGAAGATGTCGTGCGACACCCGGCACGCGGCCATGCTCAGCACGGGCGCGTTCGAGAGCTGCCAGCCCGCGGCGCCCGCCTGCGGAACGAAGGTCTCCGGCATGTCGAAGCGCGTCTCCGGATCGTTGCCCCACCAGCCCGCCATGCGCGGCCGCGCGCCGTGCGCGTGCCGGTCGTGCACGAAGCAGCCGCCCACGGCGCCAGGGCCGCTGTTGAGATACTTGTAGGTGCACCAGACCGCGAAATCGACACCCCAGTCGTGCAGCGCCATGGGCACGTTCCCGGCGGCATGGGCGAGATCGAAGCCCACGATGCAGCCCGCGGCGTGACCCGCGCGCGTGAGACGCGGGATATCGAGGTACTGCCCTGTCAAGTAGTTCACCCCCGCCAGGAGCACCAGCGCGATGCTCTCGCCCTCGCGCGCGAGCAGCGCCTCGACCTCGTCTTCATCGATGTGATCGCTGTCGCCGACCTGAATCAGATCTTCATGCGGATCGAAGCTGTGAAGCGCCAGGTGGCTCTTGACGGCGTAGAGGTCAGACGGAAAGATGGGACGATCGATGAGAATCTTTCGACGCGTCGGCGTGGGGTGATAGAACGAGGTCATCATCAGGTGCAGGTTCACCGTGAGCGAGTTCATGATGACCACCTCGCCCGGCTGCGCGCCCACCACCGCCGCCGCCGTGTCACGGAAGTTCTCGTGATACGAGTACCAGGGGGCCTCGGCGCGGAAGTGCCCATGCACGCCGAGCCGCTCCCAGTCTCGCAGCTCCTGCTCGAGGGCCCCCTTGACGCCACGCGGGCGCAGGCCGAGCGAGTTGCCGCACAGGTAGACGACCTCGTCACCCGACGAGTTTCGCGGGATGTAGAACATCGAGCGCCAGCGGCGCAGGGCGTCTTCAGCGTCGGCCTCGATGGCCTGGTCTTCGAGCAGGTGCAGATCGGATTCGGTCATGACTCGACTTCCTCGAGCGGCAGCAGCACCGGCCGCGACGGCGCCGCTTCGAGCGCGAAGGGCGCGATCTGCAGGTTGAGGAGGTAGCTGCCGTCTTTGATGGTGTTGTCTACATAGATGAGCTCGGTGAGTGTGCGCTTGCGCCCCTCTTCTCCCTGCCAGAGCGCGCGATGGGCGAGCAAGCGGCCCCCGTCGCGCTCCGGATCGGCAGAAGGCAGATCGATGAGCAGATGTCGCACCCCTTGTTCGATCAGCCACGTGACGGCATCTGCCGCGAGGTAGGGGGGAGCAGTGCCACTCCAGGCGATATGTCGCTTTGCGCTGTCGTTGGGCAGGGTGCGCACCACGAGGGCCTGCAGCATGTGCGGCGTGACACCGCGCAGCGCCTCCTGAAAGCGGTCGAGAGGAAGAAGCGGCTCGGGAAAGTCGACCCCCTCCACCCGAACCACCCGAGGCGCGATGGTGACCACGGTAGCGGGCACGAACGTCTCGGTGACGAGGTCGAGCACCGGCAGCGCCTCGACGGTGATGTGCCCGTACGATTCGGTGTGCGTTCCGTTGCCGTGGGGGGTGAGCGTGATGGTCTCGCAGTTCACCGTGCCCCCCCGCGAGACGTCGGTGACGTAGCCGTCTGCTTCGAACGCGTGCGCTGTCGCGGGAGGAAGGCCGAACGCGGACGGCTGTCGCTCATCAAAGGTCTGACAGATCGAGATGTCGAGCGGCTGCTCGGCGCAGACGCGATAGCGCGTGCCCGCGATGACGACCTCGAGCTTCATGGCTTGCCCTTCGGTGTCAGGCCGAGGAAGCGCGCCGCCGTGCGGCCCAGCAGATCGGCCTCGACCTCCGGCGCAAACGCGCACGAGATGATGAGCTCACCCGGCCGTGTCTCTCCCAGGGGAAACGGATAGTCGCTGCCCAGGGCGACGCGATCAGACCCGAACTGCTCAACGAGATAGCGCAGCACGGCCGCGTCGTGCACGAGGGCGTCGAGATAGATCTGGCGCGCCTGATCGCGAGGACGGCGCTGCGTGCTCACCTGCGTGAGGTCGGGCCGCGCCTCGAAGGCGTGATCGATGCGTCCCAGGGTCATGGGGAACGACCCTCCGCCATGCGCGAAGCACACGCGCAGGCCGGGCAACCGATCGAGAACCCCCCCGAAGATCAGCGAGCAGATGGCCAGCGATGTCTCGGCAGGCATGCCCACGAGCCAGGGAAGGAAGTAGCGCGGCATGCGCTCCTTCCCCACCATGTCCCACGGGTGAACGAAGAGGGCGGCCCCCAGTGCGGCGGCTCGCTCGAAGAACGGGAAGAGGGCGGGATCGTCGAGGTTCCAGTCGTTCACGTGCGTACCGATCTCGATGCCCCGCATGCCGAGCTCGGTCATGCAGCGCTCCATCTCGGCAATCGCAAGGTCGGGATCTTGCAGCGGAACGGTTCCCAGCCCCACGAATCGGTCGGGGCGAGCACGCACGCACTCGGCGATGTGGTCGTTGAGATGACGTGCCAGGGCGAGGGCGTCACGCGGCTGCGCCCAGTAGCTGAACATCACGGGAACGGTGGACAGCACCTGCACATCGACCCCGAGACGATCGCACTCGGCGATGCGGCGATCAACGTCGAAGCAGTTGCGCTCGACGCTGCGGAACAACCGCCCGTCGATGATGATGTCGGCATGCTCGTCACCGCGCATGCACAGGCATGGCCAGCCGCCATAACCAGAAGCGGCCCCCATCTCGGGCCACCCAGGCGGGAGGATGTGCGTGTGGAGATCGATGATCACAGCGTGGCGCGCTGCTGCGCCTTCCCGCAGCGCTTGCACGTGTGCAGCGCGGCATCGGTGTAGAACGCGTCGAACGCCGGCGCGAGCTGCGTAGTGATGTCGGTGACGTGCAGTCGGATGCGGTGGAGCTCGGTCGAGCAGTCTTCGCAGTACCAGCGGAACTCGTCTTCCTCGTGGGGCTTTCGCGCCCGCTCGATGACCAGGCCCACCGTGTTGGGGGGGCGCTGGGGAGAGTGCGGCACGTTGGGCGGGAGCAGGAAGATCTCACCCTGCTTGATGGCGATGTCGCGAAACGCGCCGTTCTCGTTCACGCGCAACGTGATGTCACCCTCGACCTGGTAGAAGAACTCTTCAGAGATGTCGACGTGGAAGTCCTTGCGGGCGTTCGGTCCGCCGATCACCATGACGATGAAGTCGCTGTCGCGCCACACCACCTGATTGCCCACGGGGGGGCGCAGCAGGTGGCGATGTTCATCGATCCAGGCGGCCAGATTGATGGGCAGCATGCGTGCACCCTTTCTTCGCGAACTTCGCGGGCGTTCGACTCAAGCGTCAGGCGATGCGCAGCGTCGCGGAGCCGATGCGCTCCACACTCACCCGCACCTGGCTCACCCCGGCCAGGGAGACGGCCTGGGTGGCCCCGCCGCTCATCACGATGTCGCCCGCTCGCAGGGAACGAGGCGCGATGGCGTTGATGAGCGCGGCCAGAGCGCGCGCCGGATGGTCGTACACCGCTGCGCTCGAAGCGGTCTCCACCACCCTGCCATCGCACTCGAGCACGATGCCGAGATTGTCGAGGGCACCTGGGGAGACCAGCTCGCTGCCGAGCACCACGAAGGCGGCCGACGCATTGTCGGCCACGACGTTCGGCAGGTTGAACCTGAAATCCTCGTAACGACTGTCGAGCACCTCGATGGCCGCGCACACGCCCTTCACGGCGGCAAGCGCCTGGGCTGCCGTGACGGGGCCGCTGATGTCGGCGCCCATGACGAAGCAGATCTCCGGCTCGACCCGAGGCTGGCGCAGCGTCTCACGACGAAGCGTCGCGCCATCTTCGAGCAGCATGCGGTCGGAGAGCCAGGCGTGAATCGGCGCATGCACGTTCATCTGCTGCATCTTGGCGCGACTGGTCATGCCCATCTTCCACCCGATGAGCCGCTCCCCGCGGGAGAGGGCCCGCTCGAGGAGCGACGCCTGCACGGCATAGGCGTCGGTGAGGGTGAGCTCCACGGGGAGGGCTTGAAGCAGCCTTCCCTCGAGGCGGGCGTTGTCAAGCAGGGTTGCGATGTCGTTCATCTCGGAATCTCCACGGTGGCGAACCGCAACGGATCGAAGGGTGAGCCGTAGCTGGTCACCCATTCGTCATAGTGGGCCGTCGGCCCCGGACGATGCAGGCGGGCGATGTTGAGGCCCAGGGTGCGCACCCCCGGGTGCAGCGCCATGAGCGTCTCGATGGGAATGCGCATCTCGGCCGTCCACCCGCGGGCGACCCTGCGAACACGTCCGCTCCAGGGCAGGTCGTCCGGAACGCTCTCCGGCGTCCCCACCCCCGGTGGACGTTTCTTCCCGCTGGGGACCTTCTCGAGCGACGCGGCGCCCAACAAGCCGAGCTTCAGAACCACGTACTGCGACCGGGACGCGCCCGGATCGAGGAACACCGCCACGTGCTCCTCGGTCCACGGCTGGCGCGCATGCCTTCGCGCCCGTGCGACCGTGCTCGCAAGGTCGGCGTCGTGGCACTCCACCCCCACGAAGATGCTACGGCCATCGGTGCCGAGCCGCGCCAGGGCGATGGCATCGGCGCGCGCACCGTTCTCACGCAGCGAGAGCCGCACTGCCGGCACCTTCTTCCACGCCGCGTCAGACAGCGACCCATCGATGGCGGGCGCGGGCATGCGCGGCACGCTCACGGTGGGTGGCGGCTGGTAGCGCGCAGGCACGGTGAACGGCACATCGGTGGCCACCGCGGGAGGAGGCGCCTGATCGCGATAGCGCAGCACCGCCTCCAGCTCGCGCGCGCGGGCCAGGAGCCAGTTCGCCTGACGAAATGCGAACGGCGACGACCCATCGGCGACAAGGGCCTGCGCCTGTGCCATGAGGCGGTTCATGGCGTCGACCTCGTTGCGGAACGGTACGCGCGCGGGCTTGACGTACACCTTGTCGATGAGGAACTGCTCGAAGTACGGGGTCATGACGCTGAACGAGAAGAGCGCGCTGCCCAGCATGCCCTGGTCTCGCGCCGCGCGAACCTGCTCAATGAGCACATCATGCGAGAAGATGCGGTTCTGGATCTCGTTGACGCCGACACCGGGCAGCACCACGCCGATGCTCGTGATGCCGTCTTCGATGTAGTGACGCATGCGCCGCACGAATGTATCGGTCTGATCGCGATAGAGCATGGGGGTGACGAAGTCGATGGAGCGATTGGCCAGCCAGAGCGTCCAGTTCTGGCCGAAGTATCGCCGTGCCTCGAGCGGATCCGGATACACCGCAGCCGACACGATGATCCCCGGGCGCACCGCGCGCACGTGGGCGCTCACCTCGTCGACGAGGGTGCTCACCAGGTTCTCGCGCCACAGCATCCAGGCGCGGAACTCGGGCGTGTAGGGCGCGAT
>RGZZ01000192.1 GCA_010028905.1 Pseudomonadota bacterium
GCCCTCGAGCGCGCCGGCCTGCTCGGTGGCGCCAACGCCGTTTCGGGCCCCATCGGCGCCGCACTCACCACCGCCACCCGCACGGGCCTGCTCGATGCACTGCGCCGCATCGAGGCAAACGGCGTCACATTCGAGATGCAGCGCGGGTTTCATGTCCCCGGGCTGCAGAGCAAGTACGTGGCGATGTCCGCCGAAGATCTTGCGGAAGCGCTCGAAGAGCAGCCGTCAGAGTTCAAGACGCAGCTCAATGTGAACATCGGCGACAACGCGCACATCCATCTGCAGAACCTCGACGACATCCGACTTCTCGACGCCTACCGCGGCGCCGGGCCCGCGGCCTGTCCGAATCGCGCCGCAGCCGTGGAGGCCGTGCGCTCACTCGAGAGCAACGGGATCGGCTTCGGAGCCTACAACTACAGCGGTGCCTATGACACCAACGCCCCCGTCATGGGCGGAGGGCTAGCCACCCTCATGGCGCTGGTGCACAAAGGCAGCGCCTACATCAGCGACCCCCCCGGCTCTGACCAGCAACGCCGTCTCGAGACCGACGCCGATCTGCTCGCGCACGACTTCTTCCGCGGCAGCGGCATCGACCGCGGCCTCCCAGAGGGGGCGCTCGCCGTCACCGTGCGCGCCGACAAGGCCGGGTGCGGCTTCATCAATCCCGACTACAGCAGCGTCGAGCTCTTCCCCCCGCTCGACGCCTGGAAGAAGCTGAGGGGTGGGGCCACGCTCCTCTATGGGCCGAAAGGCGGCGTCAAGGTGAGCGTCACGAGCGCCCAGATGGCCGACCTCTCGAAGGTCGCTCCACGCCTGGCCCAGGCCGCTGACATTGCGGCCCGCTTCGCGATCCCGGCCCTGGCGAACACCCCCCTCGCCGAGTACGGCCAGGACTTCGTGAGCGCGGTGCTCGACAGCACCGCGCCGCAACCCGTCGAAGCCAAGGCCGAGCTTCTCGCGCGCCTCGTGCGCGCGCAGTTCACGAACGGGCGCGATGCGTCGCGCTACACCCTCGAACGCGCCACCAAGGACATGAGCAACCTTCTCGCCATCGAGCCGGATGCCACAGCGCTCACCTCTCTCGGAACGCTCTACGCCGCAGCTGTCAGCGAGGACAAAGGCGACGACGCCCTCGCGATCGTGAAGCAGGCACGTCACCAGATCGCGGTGCGAGCTGGCTCACCCGCCGAGAAGACGCGGCTCGACGGGCAGCTGGTGAAGCTGGCCGAGGCAACGCGGTCGCTGTCTGCCGCCCTCGAGGGCGTTGAGCTGCTGCGCATTCCCGCGGGCAGCGAGAGCAGCGACGCGAGAGAGAAGCTGTTCCTCGACATCGCGCGAGCAGAGACGACAGGAACGGGAGCGCTGGCCGCCAGCGACTACCGCGCGCTGCTGGTGAACCGCCTGCCGAGCGAATCGCTCATCGACGCTGGCAACCGCTTCCTCGCGCTTCAGGGCGTGCTCGCCACCGCAGGTCAGCAGCCGCGCACCGCCGAGGTGTTCGCCTTCGTGCAGCAGGGAACCCGGGAGGGTCGCTTCGGAGCGCTCTCTGCCAACGATGCGATGCGCCGGATCTCCGAGAACCTGGCCCTGTCGCGATCGCTCGACGACGCGATGGCGGCGCTCACCGCGCCTTCCGCGGGCGTTCCGGCCGGAGACGCGACGGTGAAGAACGGCGACGACTGCGTCATCATCGGAGGCGTCCGGGTACCCAAGGGCACGACCCGCTGACACGCACCACGAGCCACGACTGCAGGACCCCGCGCTCCGCCTGCGAACCTTCCCGACGCGCTGACCGGCGCCGCGACCCTAGCTCTGGAGGCCCTCTGCCCGTGACCCGCCGAACCGTGACCTGCTGCTGGCTGGCCGCCGTGTGCGCCATCGCGGCGATGCTGGCCCTTCCCCCCTCCGCTGCGGGGGCACCGAAGATCGAGAAGAAGACCATGGTGCGCTCCGAGCCGAACGTCTACAGCGCTGAGCTCGAGATCTTCGAGATCACGCGGGCATCTGCCGCGCAGAAACGCATCAACGACGCCATCGGTGACCATGCGCGGCGCGAGATCGAAGAGTTCGCCGCCATGGCGCACAAGAGCGAGGCCCGCAAGCCTCGTCCGTGGGCGCTCAGCGGCAGCTACACGGTGCGCTACCAGAGCGAGCGCTGGCTGTCGGTGCTCACGGGAATCGCGGAAGACACGGGCGCGGCCCATCCCAACCACTCGATCTCGACATGGCTCTTCGACATGCGCACGGGCGCCGAGCTTCCCCTGGGCCGTCTCTTCAAGCCGGACGCCCCCTACCTCCAGCTGCTGAGCGGCATCTGCCGCAAGCACCTGCTCGCACGCGATGACCTCAAGGGCGACAGCCGCTGGGTAAAGACAGGAACCGCCCCCACGCAGGAGTGCTTTCGCGCCTTCGTGCTCGATGGTCGCAACCTGGTGGTCACCTTCCCGCCCTATCAGGTCGGCCCGTACGCGCTGGGCGAGGTCGATGTGAAGATCCCGTATGCAGAGCTGAAGGCCGTGGCCTCGCCCGACGGCCCGCTGCTCACCCCCTGAGCCCTTCGCGGACGGCGCTCATCGCTGCGAAAGCACCTGTGCCGCAAGGCACTCGAGCTGATGCTCCTCGCGGGTGACCGGGTGCAGCAGCACGTGATTCACCCCCGCGTCCCGGAGGCGTCTCACCGCGTCGGCCACGGCCTGCGCCGACCCCCACACCGCCACCTTGTCGGCGAGATCGGGGGCGCCATAGAACGCGCCGAACCAGGCGCGAATGGCCGGCAGATCATCATCGCACGAGACGTAGAGTCGCTTTGCGATGACGAAATCGCGCCGCGCGCCCACCATCGAGCGCACGGTGGCCAGCTCGTCGAGGAACACGCCCGTGGGCGTCGACCCCGCGCCCATGAACCCATCGCCGCGCTCCACCGCGCGCCGAAGCGCGGGAGCGGCGTGTCCGCCGAACCAGATCGGAGGGCAGCGTTGCGGCTTCGGCTCCATGGCCACATTGCGCAACCGCGCGAAGCGCCCCTCGTAGGTGACCCGGGGCTCGGTCCACAGGCGCCGCATGATCTCGAGGTTCTGCTCGAACCGCGCCGCGCGCCCACGATCGTCAAGGCCAAAGGCGCCGTAGAGGCGACTCGACTGCCCCAGCCCCACCCCCACGATGAGACGCCCGTTGCTGAGCACATCGATGCTCGAGAGCATCTTCGCCAGGTGCACGGGCTCGCGCTGCGCGGCCAGCAGCACCGACACGCCCAGGCTCATGCGCCGCGTCACAGCGGCGGCGTGGGCGAGGGTCACCACCGCCTCGGAGATGGGCATGGTGCCCACGACCTGCTCGATGGTCCAGGCGGCATCGAACCCCAGCGCCTCGGCCCGCCGCAGGTATCGCTCGATGCGCTGCCCATCAGGGTGCGTCTGCGGAATGGCGATGCCGATCTGCATCATGCCTTGCGAAAGCCCGCGCGCGCCATGGCCCGCACAGCGCTGGGATCAGACATGAAGGTGCGCCAGACGAAGCCGCTGCGATGGTTCTCGGCCATGAGCATGGTGATGCCCACATCGATGCCCACCACATCCGGGTTCACCCATCCGGTGAGCGGGTTGAAAGCGTCGATGAACCCGTAGCGCCCCCACGCGGCTGCGCCGTGCCGGTCACGGATGGTGTGCAGAACGCGCAGACAAGCGTCGGGTCGAAACGGGATGGAGCCGCCGGCGGCGCAAGGCACGATGGTGCCGTCGAACCTTCCTTCTGCCGGCGGCCCTCCCCACGACACGTAGCCCGCCACCGAGTCAGAGGCGGTGATGCCCCACAGATCAGGCTTGTAGTCGGGAAAGCGATCGTGCATCGCCAGGCAGAAGCGCTCGTGCGCCTCGGTGGCCGTCACTGAGTTCTGGAACCAGTCGACCCCGTCGTCGACGCGATCCCGGAAGTCGTACCAGGCGTGGGAGTACTGGTGAATGAACAGAGACGGCGCGCTCGAGATGTAGGTGAGCCCATCGAAGGTGATGCGGCTGCGCTTCCAGGCGCGCCAGCACGCAGACGGCAGCGGATGGGTGGGCGACCCGAGCCCCAGAAGGTAGAGCATCATGAGCTCGCAGTAATCACTCCAGCGCGACGCGAGAAAGCCGGATTCCGGCGTCCACCCCATCGACAGGGTCTGACCTCCGTTGAGGAACCAGGGCCACTCCACCCGCTCATAGATCTGCGTGGCCAGTGCCGTGATCTCGACGTCGCCAGCAAAATGACGACGGCACGTGAGAACACCGCACAGCAGAATCGCGGTGTCGATGGTCGAGAGCTCGCACTTCCACATGCGACGGCCATCGCGCATGTCGACGAAGTGGTAGAAGAACCCATGCTCGTGCGGCAGTTCGTGGGCGATGAAGCGAAGCGTGGTCGCGACCCGCTCGCGAAGGGAATCGCGGGCCGCATATCCCCGCTGGTGGGCGATGCACAGCGCGGTGAGACCGAACCCGGTGGCGGCGATGCTCGAAGCCGTGTATGTGTCGGTGCCGCTCGAGCGGGCGCGATCCTTCACCTGACCCGTGCGCGGGTCGGCCTGCTCCCAGAAGAAGCGGAACGCGCGGCGCTCGATCTCATCGAGCAGCCGCGCGTCTGCGTCGGTTCCCGCCCAGGCAAGGGGGGTGCCCGTGAGGCCCGCTGTCGCCAGGGCCGCCGTGAAGGTGAGGAGCTCGCGCCGTCTCATGAAGCGGTCGATTCTCGACCGCCGTCTGATGACTCCTGCGCACCTTCACCCTGATTGTTCGAGAGGTTTCTGACCGTCCAGCAGCAGTCTCGGCTGCTACTGGACAGTTAGTGATCCTCGACCCAGCCCTGGGGCTTTCGCCCTTCCATGATGGCCTTCACGTCATTCTGGCTGAGACCGTGCGGCGGATGCGCAGGCTTGTCGAGACCGAGCGCCTTGCCGAGCGGGGTCTGCCCGACGCGCTTGCTGTAGCCCTGAAGACCTGTGGCGACCGCCTTCTGGAAGCCCTCCATGTCCTCGCGGGTCACGTTGCGCGGCGTCGCGTCCGGCTCCGCGCGCTCGGGCGAGATGTGCTCCTTCTGAAGCCCCTCGTTGATCTGCTTGCCAGCGATGCGCGAAGCGATGCGCCCTTTGATGCCGCCCATGTTCTTGCCGATGGACTGGGCGATGGCGTCGGTGTCGTTCTGGTTGAACGTGCCGTCCTTGCCGCCCAGCTTGTCGGCGGAGAGCATGTCGTGCACCGTCTTCATGGCGGCCATCTCGTCTTTTGTGGGGGAGAGGCCCGTCTTGTCCATGACGGTCTGTCGAATCTTCTCTTCGGCGCCCTTGAGCGCGGCGCCGGGATCGCGCACCACGTCAGAGAGCCACCCCTTCATGCCGTCGAGCAGACCTCCGCGCGCCTCCGAGGCGTCTGCGGGCGACGGCTGCCCCTCCGCCGGACGACCGTTCGGCGCGGGCGGCTCGGGCAGAGGCGAGTTCCGCTGGGTCGACGCCCCGTATGGAAGGGCCTGCGGGGTCATGACCGTGCGATGCTCGCTGGTCTGTGCATGGGGAGCTGGCGCGTGCGCGGCTGGGCCGTGCGCGGCTGGCGGGTGCGGGGCGGCCGCGGGTGCGGCCGCGCCACCGAGGCGAGCACGAGCGTGTGACGATGCCGCCACCAGCGGACCCTTCGTCTCGGACGGCCCGTGATGGGAGACATGATTCGACGGACGACGAACGTACATTGGCGACGACCCCTCCTGCAAACCCTGCGTGGAGCCGGCGGCCGATAGGAAGAGCGCCGACCCTCATCGTCTGGTGAGAGCCGGCGCAGGTGCCGATTTGCAGCGAAGCCTCTTCGGGGATCGCGTCAGGGCGTCGGGGCAGGCTGCGACGTGCTGGCGCCAGCCCCCCCCTTGCTCCCGTGCGACCTGCGCTCGCCTTTGGCCTTGCCGGCCTCTCCGCGCGAGGGGTGCTGGATGATCTGCTCGAGGCTGGACTCCTGCTCGGCATTCAGCAGGGTGCGGGTCTGGCTGAAGAGCGCCTGTTGGTTCGACTGATGCTGAGACTTCGACGCTTCACGAATGGCGCGCATCTTCGTCTTCTGATCATCGGTGAGATTGAGGCGCTGCCCCTGCCCCCCCTGCGCACCGCCTCCCTCGTGCGCCTCTTCGTCTCCACCGCCCCCCCAGTCTGCGCTGCCCTTCGCACCATGCGTGCGCCGCTGCTGCGTGATCGCCTGCTGCTCCGGCGTGAGCAAGGCGATGCGCTGCTCGCGCGCCGACTTCGTTCGCAGCTTCTCGCTGTCGTGATAGGCACGCAGCATGGGCTTGAGCTTCTGGGCCTGCTCGTCGGTGAGCCGGCATTCGGTCTTGATGCGCGTCATGAGCTTGGAACCGCGCTCGCCGTGTGCCTTGTCGCGGCTCTCGCCCGATGGCGCTCCAACGGCGCCTTTCGGTGGCGCGGCGGGAGAGGAAGGTGGCGCCTGCGCCCACACAGGGGCTGCGAGCGCAGCAGTCAGGGCCAGCCCCAGCAGTGAGACGGTGAGACGGAACTTCATGTGGCCTCCTCGATGCGCCTCATGGTTGGCGCCTACGCCTGTTCGCGCGTCAGACACGCCCTCCCTTCCGGAATCACGCAAACGGAGAATCCAACGCTTGCGCGTCAGCCCGTGAGCAACCCACAGAAGGAATGCCGCGTCATCGGGGAACGTCGACCGCATGCGAACCATCATCCTGCACCTCCTCGTGGAGACCGAAGACGCATTCGAGGTGGGTGCCCCCGTGGGGCGGATCGAGCTGACCCCTGAAGGCCCTCGGCTGCACACCGAGGAAGCCGACCTCCGCGCGCGCCTCACCGATCTGCTGGCCCATCCCATCGCCGTGCGCGGCGCCACAGGCGAGATGACGCATCAGCCAGGCGCCCGCGGCACCTGGAGCGCCGGCAATGCACATCATGGCGATGTGCGTCGTGTCGTGGTTAACGTTCACGAGCGGCGCGAGCAGCTGTCGCAGGGGGGGATGCACGGTCGCATGCACACCGCGATAGTAGTCGGCGAACACGTTGTCGCGACGCAGCCGATCTCTGTTGTGGATGAGCGGATCGGCAAACAGGCTCACACGTGATGCGGTCCAGCCATCGATGTTCTCGCGTCCGATGCGATCGACCGTGCCTCGTATCTCGTCGTCGGTGAGCGCGCGGATGCCCGCCACAACAGGCTCCACATTCTCGGCAGAGGCAAAGGCGCGCATGATGCGCAGGTTGGCCTTCGGCAGCCCACGGGTCGAGATGCCCTCCTGAAATGCAAAGCCGTAATCGCAGGCCATGGCGGTTCCATCCGCGCGAAGCCAGACATTGCTGTCATTGACCACCGAATCCCAGTCGCCCATCCAGCCCTTCACCACGCAGGCGCCCACGGCTTCGTCCGGATTGGTCACGGCCGACGTAGACACCTTGTCGAGGGTCTTGAGCCCATCGATGAACGGGGTGACAATCCCGCGGCAGAGCGTGCCATCAGACGCAACCGCCTCTGCCTCGCGCGCCACCGCACACGGCAGGCCGAACAGCTCGGTCATGAGGTGCGTTCCCATGATCTCGTGCTCGTCGCTGAGACGCGCCTGGCGCTCATCGACCCGCGCCGACAGCGACCCGAGTGAGCTGAGGGCGTTGTGCTTGAACACCACCTTCTCGCCCGTGTCGGTGCACCCGCGCAAGGGGTGGTTGATGCCCGGCCACTCGCCGTCAGCAGCCGCCTTCCCCTGCACGCGCACGCGCACGGGAGTGACTGAGATGGAACGACCCGGCGGCGGAGACTGGCTGGCGATCATGGGAGAGCTCCTTGTTCTTCTTGTTCAAGCGTGGAGATCGTTGAGGGGCAGGCCCCCGAGGTGGACGAAGACGGCACGGGCGTGCGTGCGGCAGACGCACGCAACGCCGCAAGCTCGGCCAGGGTAGAGGCGCGGCGCTCCCCACGATTCGCCGCCAGCTCGAGACCCTCGACCGTGTGCAGCTCATAGCGCAGGCGACGACGATCGGCGAGCAGCTCGATGAACCGCCGCTCGAGGTCTGAGGTGAACCCAGCGCGGGAGAGCGCCTCGAGCCCCTCGGTCGTGAGATGGAGGCGGTGGATGCGCTCGCGACGCAGCAGGCCGGTGCGCTGGGTCTCGAACGTGAACCAGGTCGGATTCGCACGCACCTCATCCGGACGAAACAGCTGCCCCTCGAGCCCTTCGAGCGATACAAACGCCAGGCGAGCGAGGTTCCAGCGCGCCGTTCGTTCGGGGTCATCTCGCACCCGCGCGGGATCGATGCCCTCAAGCAGTCGCTCGAGCTCATTCAAGGCACCGAGACGCTGGGCTTCCGCCTCAACGCGAGCCGCATCACCCACGCAGAGCGCACGCAGGGCCTCAGGAACGTCCCCCCCGCGCGAGAGCTCCTCCGATCGCTCCCCCAGCGCCTGGGCCAGCGCACCGGCCCGCGACGCGAAGTAGGTGCCGTCGCGCCCGATGAGACGCAGCATCAGGGCGTGCGCGGCCGGATCTGCCACCGAAAGGTCGCGCACCGCCCACTGGCTCAGCTTGTGCAGGCCGGCATTGGCCGGCAGCAGCTGCCAGAAGTACTGGAAGCGCTTCTCCTTGCTCAACCGCTTGTGCGGCTTGAGCACGTTCGAACCGCGGCCCTGCGCGTGCGTTGCGGGAAGCCCGCGCAAGGTGTCGCGAATGAAGCGCTCGGTGTCATCGAGCTCGCCCACAAGAAGATCAGCCACCTCCGCGCGGCGCGCCAGCGACGTGGTGAAATCGCGATCGACGTGCGGGGTCGCCGCATTGTGCGGGGCGCAGCGCTCTCCCAGCGCCACGT
>RGZZ01000193.1 GCA_010028905.1 Pseudomonadota bacterium
CGCGCACGAGATCCAACCGGCCAGCAGCACGCTAGCGACGATTCTTGACGAGACGTATCCGGGTCTGGTCGGCATCTGCGCAGTACTCCACCTCATCCACCAGATGTTTCATCAAGGGAATCCCAAAGCCTCTGTCGAGGGGCCCGCCGCCGGGCAGGAAAGGGGTCTGCGCTCCCCCTGCCCCCTGCGAGATCTCGACCACGACACGCCTGCGCTCCAAGACGGCGCGCACATTGATTTCGTGGACCTCTGACGGGTGCAACATGTTGTAGGCCTCGCCCACCGCCGTCTTGAGGTCGTCGATCTCCTCCACATTGAGATCAGCGGTGCTGCCCACCCCCGCGATAACCAGGCGAACCGTGCGAAGGTACGCCGATTGCGCGGGGACCGTGAGCTCGATGGTCTCCTGCTCTTCCTGAATCATGGCCACCCACCCGCACACCTCTCGACGTCTTTCGATAGATGGAGCGCGTACCCGCATCGCGTCTCGCTCAAACGTCGCCGCCTTCAACCACGATGAACCGACCGCTGGTCTCGAAGCGGCGCAGCTTCATCTTGAGCGGCAGCGGCACCAGCTTGAGGGGGTCGACCGTGGTGACCCCGTTGCTGAAGGTCACACCCGGACGGTTGACCTTGTCGGCGACGTTCACCATGTTGGTGACTGTGTTGCGCAGCCACGCGGGCACGGGGAGGAAGCCCAGGACGCGAACGTCGTCGACCGAGACGACCACCAGCCCTTCCTTGATGCCGATGAGCAGGGTGGTCTCGAACGGCAACCCCTTCGCGTTGCCGCGAATCACCAGCTGGTGCGGGTTCTTCTCGTTGAAGGAGAGCACCACCTCATTGATGGGCGTTCCACGAAGGAAGGGCCCCCGCTCGATGACCCCGTTGATCCAGTCACGAGAGATGCGCACCGCGAAGTGATTCACGGTGATGGCGACCTTCTCGAGCAGGTGCGGCCCGGGAGCCGTGAGATCGGCGGGGCTGAGCCCCGAGACGCCAACGCGGATGTCGTCTACGAGAATCGCATCGGTGGTTCCGCTGCGAAGGGCAACCTCGGCGACCTCGAGCGCCAGGCCGAGGCCACCATCTTCACCCTGTGAGACCTCGACCCGCACCCCGTCGGTGCCGATCTGGTTCACGATGGACAGGATGAGGCCGATGGGTAGTTCTTTCGTCACGCCACTTGCTTGCCTTGCGCGCCCTCGGACGAGGACGACCCGCTGTCGCTCGGCTTCTCTCCCTTCGACTCAGAGGTCCCCTCAGACGAAGGGGCCGGATCGTTCTTGGCTTCCCCCTCCGAGCTCGTACTCGATGACGAGCCTGACCCACGATAGTCGTTGATGTGGAAGCCGCTGCCTTTGAAGATGATACCCACGCTGGTGATGATGCGCTTGTACTCACCGCCGCACTCGGGGCATGCGCTGAGCGGTTCCTCGGATATGCTCTGGCGGTGCTCGCGAACGACGCCGCAGGCCGAGCATCTGTAGTCATAGAGAGGCATCTGTACCGACCTCCTGAATGGGATTCATCGACGGGGCCTCAAAGCCCCGAGGGGGCGCGCAGGGGAAGCGCGCAGAGGAGCTTGCACGACATCAGTCGCTGTAGCCGCCTCCGATGGGGAGAGACAGCACCATGTCGATGGCCTGCTTGTTCACCGTCACGAAGTCGGTCTGGTACAAGAGGCTGTCGCCGCTGAGCGTGAAGATGCGTGCATTCGTCACGGGGATGAACTCGCGCACGCGAATGTTCAGCTCGTCGGAGATGCGCGAGTCGACCAGGAGGTACATCTCCCCCTCGATCTTGTGGTTGCGCGTGTATATCACAACCTCCTTGCGCTCCTTCGGCACTCTCATCGTCATGAGCTGACGTCACCACCCTTCCTACCGCAATCGTGCAGATCCGCCGTCGGCTGTTCCGCTGACGGACGGCTCGCTGTCGCGCCATCCCGGTTCGACGCGTACATCATAATCACATCACTGCGCTGCGTCAACGTGCGCTTCAGGAGCAACGTCACCGCTGGCCACCCTCCACTCACCGGACCGCCCGCCTCGCTTCTCGAGCAGGCACACCGACTCGATGCGCATGCCGCGATCGACGGCCTTGCACATGTCGTAGATCGAGAGGCTCGCCACCGTGACGGCGGTGAGCGCCTCCATCTCGACGCCCGTCCGTCCCACGGTGCCCACGCGGGCCTGCACGCGCAGGGCGTCGGCGTCGTGGGGTGCGATATCGATGACGACCTCGGACAGCGGAAGCGGGTGGCACAGCGGAATGAGTCGGCTCGTCTCCTTCGCCGCCATGATCCCGGCGATGCGCGCGCAGGCGAGCACGTCGCCCTTGGGCATCTGCCCGCCGCACACGAGTGCCAGGGTTTCCGGGCGCATGCGCACGATCGCCTCGGCCACCGCCTCACGCGCGGTCTCTGGCTTACCGCCGACGTCCACCATGCGCGCCCGCCCCGCAGCGTCGAGATGCGAGAGCGTCATGCCCCGTCTCCCCCATAGACCGTTCGCCCCGTGAGCTCGGTGTCGTAGTGCATCGAGGCCTCGAGCTCTTGTCGGAAGTCGCGGGCCCGAAGAACCTGCAGCATCGACTGCACCACGTAGCTCTGCAGGAAGCGCCGGGGAATCGCCAGATCAAGGTGCTCGACGAAGAGCGGCACGAAGTCGAGTTCGAGCGCTCGCGCGACGGTGGCGATGCCGATGCCGGCATCAGCCGCGCCGCTGGCCACCGCGGCCGCCGTGGACATGTGCGTGTACGTCTCTGTCTGGTAGCCCTTGACGCACGTTGCGTCGAGCCCCGCCTTGCGCACGTGATAGTCGATGAGAACCCGGGTTCCGGACCCGTGCTGACGGTTCACGAAGGTGACGTCCGGCCGGGTGAGATCGGCGAGCGCCGTGATGCGCTTGGGGTTGCCCCTGGCCACCACGAAGCCCATCTGACGTCGGAAGAAGTTCACCAGCACGAGGGGGAGCTCGTCTGACAGCGCTCGGACGAACGTCTCGTTGTAGCCCCCGCTCTCCGGGTCGAAGAGGTGAAGGCCCGCCGCATGGCAGTAACCGTTGCGCAGCGCGCGCAGACCGGCTCGGCTTCCCACGTTGGCCGTCTGCAGGGCGACCTCCGGGAAGCGACGCGCCATCTCGTTGCGCAGCAGATCGAACGCCACGTCATAGGTGCCCATGACGAGAAGGTTGGTGTCGAAGCGCGCGGTAGGGTCGATGAGCCCGATCTCGACGCGCTGGCCATCGCCCATCGACTCGGTCTCGGCCGGCACGTGAAGGATCCCGTTGGCCCGCACCAGCGAGGTGACGATGTCTGCGCCCCGTGAGGTGGGCACGGCCACGCGCCGTCCCCCGACATCGGCGAGATAGACCCTCAGGAACTCGTCGGTGCCGGCGGGTGACACCACCGACTGACCCAGAACCGCCGAGAGGGTGATGCGCCCGTCTTCGAGGGAGCCGAGCTGGCGGGTCACGAGAGGGCGCACAAAGAGATCGAAGGTGATGTACGACGACACGGCGTTTCCGGGGAGCGCCACCACGGGAACGTCTCCCACGACGCCGAGGGTCACCGACTGCCCGGGCTTGATGTTGGCGCCGTAGAGCAGCAGCGCGCCATGATCGGCCAGCCACGACGCGGGAACAGCGGTACCGTGCGACCGACCGCTCACCACCACCAGCAGGTCGGTGGACGCGATTGCCGGAGCGACCCGGGCGTGAAGCTCCTCGACGCTCTCTCCGGCGAAGGGCAGGATCTGCGGATCGGCCCCCGCCTCGCGAAGGAGATGGGCCAGGATCGGGGTGAGCGCCTCGACCCGCTGGCCCACATCAGGCTCTGTCCCCGCAGGCACCAGGCTTCGTCCGAGTGCGACCAGGGTGACGCGAGGACGTCGTCGCACCGAGACCCGAGGTACGCCGCCCCGCAGCATGGCCCCGAGATGAAGGGCGCGGATGCGATGATGGCGCGGCACGATGACCTCAGACATGTGAACGTCCTCCCCCACGGGGCTGACGTTGCGCCAGGGAACTGACGGCGCTGGCACGCCCACCTGCTCCACGTCGATGAACTGCACCTCGTTGAGAGGCACCACGGTATCGGTGCCCTCCGGCATCGGAGACCCGCTGTCGACGAAGTTCCCGTCGTGCCCCAGCCGCACCGACACGGGTGTCTCGGGCGTGGCCCCGAACGTCAGCGTCGACTTCACAGCCAGGCCGTCGACCGCCGCCATGTAGAAGTGCGGCGATGAGCGACGCGCCACCACAGGCTCTGCCGTCACGCGGCCCACCGAGTCAACCGTATCGATGTCCTCTGTCGCCCGCGGATTGAGCAGGCTGCGAAACTCAAGCTCGCCGTACCAGCGCTCCTGCGCTTCGTCGAACGGGACGCACTCGAGTGCGCGAGGGGTCGCATACATCGGCATCACCCTCCGCTCTGCGCCGCGGCGCGCTTCTCTTCGAGCACCTGGCGCAGCAGGGCATTGGCCACCTGCGGTGAGGCCTTGCCTCGGGTGGCGGCCATGACCTGCCCCACGAGGAAGCCGAACGCCTTGTCGCGCCCCCCGAGGTAGTCGGCCACGGTGGAGGCCTGCTCGTCGAGCACCTTCTCGACGATGGGGCGCAGGTCGTCGGCAGAACCGATCTGCTGCAGGCCGCGCGCCTTCACGATGTCGGCGGGACTGGCGCCGGTCCCGAACATCTCCTCGAGAACGTCCTTGGCCAGCTTCTTGCTGATGGTGCCCTGCTCGATGAGGGCGATCATCTCGTGGAGCGCGCCAGGCGTGAGGCGCGACTCCTCGATCTGCTGCGCATTCGCGTTGAGCAGCCGGCTCACGTCTCCCATGAGCCAGTTGGCCGCTTCCTTCGGGGGGCTGCCGACCGCCAGCATCTGCTCGAAGAAATCGCCCAGGGCGCGGCTTCGTGTGAGCCCCGCCGCGTCGTAGGCCGACAGGCCGTGCTGCTCGGCGTAGCGCTCCCGCCGCGCCTGCGGCAGCTCGGGGAGCCCCTCGCGGAGGGCGTCCAGCCAGGCCGAATCGACCTGCATCGGCGGGATGTCCGGCTCCGGGAAGTAGCGGTAGTCGTGCGCCTCCTCCTTGCTGCGAAGCGGGTGGGTGAGGCCGTTCTCCTCATCCCAGGCGCGGGTCTCCTGCGTGATGCGCTCTCCACGCTCGAGCGCCGCCACCTGGCGGGCCGACTCGTACTCGATGGCGCGCAGAACCGAGCGGAACGAGTTCATGTTCTTGATCTCGGTCTTGGTGCCCAGGGTCTGGCTGCCCCGCGGACGCACCGACACGTTGGCGTCGCACCGGAGGCTGCCCTCTTCCATCTTGCAGTCGCTGACCCCAACCCAGCGCAGAATCTCGCGCAGGCGCTCGAGGTAGGCCACCGCTTCCTGCGCGGAGCGCATGTCGGGCTCGCTCACAATCTCGGCCAGGGGAACGCCGGCGCGGTTGTAGTCTTCGAGGGTGTACTCAGACGACTCGATGCGACCGCTGCCGCCTCCGTGGGTTGACTTCCCCGTATCCTCCTCGAGGTGGATTCGCGTGATGCCGACCGTCGTTGGCGCCGAAGCGCCCTCCGCCACGACCTCGAGCGCGCCGCGCGAGGCCAGCGGCTGATCGTACTGCGAGATCTGGTAGTTCTTCGGCATGTCGGGATAGAAGTAGTTCTTGCGGTCGAACTTCGAGCGCGCCGGGACCTCGCACCCCACGGCCAGCGCCGCGCGCAGGAGCTGCTCGACGGCAGCGCGGTTCACGACCGGAAGCGTACCGGGCAGCCCCAGGCAGACGGGACAGACGTGCGTGTTCGGCGCCCCACCGAAGCGATTGGGGCATCCACAGAACAGCTTCGTCTCGGTGAGCAGCTCGACGTGCACCTCGAGCCCGATCACCGTCTCATAGGCGGTGGTCACGATGTTCCCCTCCATCTCGCCTCGGTGTGGGCAGATCGCCCTGGGCGCCGTCAGCACTTTCCAGACCCGCGCGGTTCCTTCCTCCAGTCACGCGCGGCGCAGCAGCCCGCCCACAACCAGGGCAACGCCGGTGAGAAGGGCGACCGCGACCGGGACCTGCTCGCCATAGAGCAACGCGTCTGTCAGACCGTGCAGCACGGCAGACACGACGAGCGCCCCCCCGATGAGCGCACCCTTCTCGAGCGTCGAGCGATCGCTTCCGCAAACGCCTCCCAGCGCGGCACCCCAAGGGGTGGTCAGCAGGCCGTGGGCGAGGCTGGTGGTGACGGCCCGCACCAGCAGCAGCGACATCCCGTGGGCGTCGGCATAGCGCCCGTTCTCGACCGCCGCGAACCCCAGCGCGGTTGCGCCGGCGTACATGCAGCCCCTCACCGCGCAGCTCTGCCACTCGTCTCCTGTCGACGCCAGTACCGCCGCGATGAGCAGCGCCGATTCCTCGACGAGCCCTACGTAGAGCGAGAAGTAGAGAACCCGCCCGCCCCAGGCGGAATCCGGAGAGACGGCAAGATCGATGGGCAAGGTGAGCCGGCTGACCAGCGGCGTGAGCGCGGTGACCCCGAGAGCCGCCACGCCCCCGAGCGCGAGCGCCAGCACGAGGCGTCTGGGAGGCGGTGACCGACGCCCCGCGGAGACGTGCGCGGCAGACAGCCAGACAAGACTGGTGACGAGCGCGACGAAGAGGCTGCCGATCAAGCCGTCGCAACCATCGGCCGCTGCCGATGGAAGTCGGTGACCTGCTGGAACGCATGACCGATGGCGAGAAGGCGTCCCTCCTCGAACGGAGGCCCGATCAGCTGCAGCCCGACAGGAAGGCCGGCATCGAAGCCTCCCGGCACCACGAGACCAGGTAGCCCGGCGAGGTTCACCGCGATGGTGTAGATGTCGGAGAGGTACATCTGAAGCGGGTCGTCGGCCTTCTCCCCCAGGGGGAAGGCGACCTGCGGCGTGGCCGGGCCGACGAGGGCGTCGACCGTTGCGAACGCGTTCTCGAAGTCCTTGCGGATGAGCGTTCGCACCTGCTGCGCCCGCAGGTAGTAGGCGTCGTAGTACCCTGCCGAGAGCGCATAGGTGCCCACGAGGATGCGGCGCTTCACCTCTGGCCCGAAGCCGTCGTGACGGGTTGCGCGGAACATCGCCTGCACGTCGGGGGCGTCGGTGCGCAGGCCGTAGCGGGCGCCATCGTAGCGGGCGAGGTTGCTCGAGGCCTCGGCCGGCGCAATGATGTAGTACGCCGGCAGGGCATGTGAGAGGTGGGGCAGCGACACCTCGACAACCGTGGCGCCCAGCTGCCCGAGCAGCTTGATCGCCTCGTCGAGGCGCGCCCGCAGAGAGGCGTCGAGACCTTCCAGGAACTGCACCGGCACCCCGATGCGAAGCCCCTTGCATCCGCTCTCCAGCGCCGCGAGATAGTCCGGGACATCAACTGGCTGGGTGGTGCTGTCTGCGGGGTCGACCCCCGCGAGCACACCCAGCAGGCGGGCGCAGTCCTCCGCCGTGCGGGCCATGGGGCCGACCTGGTCGAGGCTCGACGCATAGGCGACGACGCCGTAGCGCGACACGCGACCGTAGGTGGGCTTCAGGCCGGTGACCCCGCACAGCGCGGCGGGCTGCCGGATCGAACCGCCGGTGTCGGTGCCCAGCGAGGCCGGTGCAGTACCCGCGGCCACCACAACCGCCGAGCCCCCGCTCGATCCGCCAGGCACGCGGGACGGGTCCCAGGGGTTGCGGCTCGCTCCGAACGCGCTGTTCTCTGTCGACGAGCCCATGGCGAACTCGTCGAGGTTGGTCTTGCCGATGACCACCGCGCCGGCGGAGCGGAGACGGGAGATGACGGTGGCGTCGAACGGGGGCCGGTAGTGCTCGAGCATGCGCGAGCCACAGGTGTTCCGCATGCCGCGAACGCAGATGATGTCCTTCACCGCGATGGGAATGCCGAGCAGCGGTCCGCGCTGACCGGAGCGACGGCGCGCGTCAGCCCGTGATGCCTCTTCGAGGGCGGCCGCATTGACCTCGAGATAGCCCTTGAGCTCGCCGTCGACGGCCGCGATGCGGTCGAGATACGCCTGGGTGATCTCAACGCTGGTGACGCCGCTGTCGAGCAGGGCGAGAAGCTCGGTCATGGTGGTATCGATGATGGACACCCGTTCGACTCCTCCGTCTACAGGATCCGCGGAACGCGGAAGCAGCCGTCGTCTGAGCGCGGCGCGTTGGCGAGGGCGTCGGCGTTCGACAGCCCTTCGGCCGGTCGGTCTTCCCGCATCACGTTCGACAGCGGAAGCACCTGGAACGTGGCTTCGATGGACGACGTGTCGAGGGTGCTCAGCTGATCGACGTAGCCGATGATGGCCGCGAGCTGCGGGGCGAAGCGCTCGCGCTCGGCCGGGGTGAGATCGATGCGCGCCAGGTGCGCGACATGATCGATGTCGATGACGTGGGGCTCGTTCATTCGGTCTCCTCGGTCTCGTGCGCGACCTCTTCGGCAAAGACACCGCGCTGCTCGAGCTCAGCGCGAAGGTCGCTCATCTTCGACAGGGTGTGGAGGCGCTCGCGATTCATGGCATTGTCGAGCTCGAAGTCATACACCGCGCCACATCTGCGGATGCGCTCGCGCTGCTTGTTCAGGAAGGCAACCGTGGAAGTGTCGAGACAGGCATCAGCGCTGCGCTGCACCAGCCGCGTCATGAAGCGCCGGAAGTTCAGGCTGCTCGAGTGCGAGACCTGGCTGCCGAGAAAGGAGCGATAGTTCACCGTGCTCCCGTCGACCCGGAACGGCTGAGGCTGCTCCCGCACGAAGATGTCGAGCAGGTAGACGTCCCGGATCTTGCGCACGCGCTGCTGGTCGGCCTGGC
>RGZZ01000194.1 GCA_010028905.1 Pseudomonadota bacterium
CGCTTCACGGCAACGGTGAGGCCGCGCTGGTGCTTGGCGCAGTTGCCGGAGATGCGGCGCGGAAGAATCTTTCCGCGCTCACTCGTGAACTTCCGCAAAAGGTTGAAGTCCTTGTAGTCGATGTGGTCCATGCGATTGACGCAGAACTGGCACACCTTTCTCTTCGGCTTGCGAATTCTGCCGCCGCCTTCTCTCTTCACGAGAGACCTCCTTAGCGTTGAGTGAAGATTGTCGTTCGAACTGGAAGCCCGGCCGAGAACGCCTCGTTGGCGGTCGCGGGATGCCCGCGACCCCAGAGGACAGTGGTTCGGCCGAACCACCAGCGACTACGTATTGGTCGGCGCAGCCTTTTCGGCCGCGCCTCTAGAATGGGATGTCGTCGTCTTGGAAGCCAGGGTCACCCGAAGGTGCCGCGGGCCCACGGCTCGCGGGGGAGCCGCTGTAGACGGTTTCACGAGGAGCCGCGCCCTCGAAGCTCGATCCGCCGTCGTAACCGCCAGCGGAGTCGCGCTTGTCGAGCAGGCGGAGATCGCTGCAAACGACCTCTACCGCCTTGCGCTTCTGCCCGGTTTCCTTGTCTTCCCAGGAACGGGTCTGGAGACGCCCCTCGACGCACACGAGACGCCCTTTCGTGGCGTACTTGGATGCGAACTCCGCAGACTGCTGCCAGACGACGCAGTCGATGAAGTCGGTCTCTCTCTCCTGGCCCTGACCGCGGTTGCGGTCGATGGCGAGGGAGAAGCTGGCAACCGCTTTGCCGTTCGGCGTGTAGCGGAGCTCAGGGTCTCGGGTGAGGCGCCCGATGAGAATCACCTTGTTGTAGCTGGACATGGTACCCCCCTTAGTTGAGTCGTACGATCAGTGCTCGGACAACGGAGTCATCGATCTTCATGGTACGATCAAGCTCGGCGGCTACGGTCGGCTCGGCCTTGAAGCGCATCGTGACGTAAGTGCCCTCGCGCTTGCCGTTGATCTCGTAGGCCAGGCGACGGCGTCCCCAGTTGTCGAGGCTGAGGATCTCCCCGTTGCTGCTCACCTGCGTGTGATACTTCTCCACGACGGTGGTGAGGTCGGCTTCGTTGACAGAGATGTCGATGATGTAGGTGGCTTCGTAGGTAGGCAAAGCTACACCCCCTTCCTATGGACGTTTGGCCCCGCGGGTGCGCACACGGTGACGTGTGCTCGAGGGGCAGGAAGCTCGTCGGCTCGCGGGCGGTAGGCCCTGGGTTGCTGCGGCCGGCGGTGGCGCGGGCTTCTCTGTGCAGAGAGGCATTGGCCACGTGGCATCACCGGATGGGGATGCACACAGGGCAATAGGATATCACGCTGGGATGGGGCGCACAATGGAACGTATGTTCGATTTTGGCGGTGAAGGCGCTTGTTGGAGGGGAGTGCGCGAGCTGCTCAGATGCCCAGGGAGGTGGCTTCCTTCTCATACCCCTTGATTGCTTCGTCGCGGGTGACTGCGCGCATCTCGATGGTGGCGTGGTCGGCGCCCGGGGTGACCGACCGAACGACCCAGCCGTTCGGATGGGCTGCGCTGGCCGACTGGAACCACGACGTGCTCACCGCGCCGGGGTTCTCTTCCGACGTCTGCTCGATCTTCCAGGCGCGCTGCGGGCTGTCGAACGAGATGACCTTGAAGGTCTGCACCGCGAAGCGGCGATGCTTGCTGTCGTAAACGGTGAAGCGGAACCATCGCCCCGCGCTGAGCTTCTGTCTCGCCAGAACCAGGTTCTGGGTGAAGCGGGCCAGTGGAGACGGGGGAATCGGAACGTCTACGTTCTCGTGGGTGTTGAACTCGTTGTACTCGACCTTGAGCTTGCCCGTGTCGTAGTGAAACACGCCGTCGATGGTGTTGGTGACCGACTGTCCGCCCTTCCACGAGATGATCTTCTGGAAGAAGTTGGCGGGTCTCAGGTCGCCACCGAACTCCCACCAGTCGCGCTGCGCGTGCCGATAGCCGCCGTGCGTGAACAAGATGAGGTTCTGGTACTGGTAGGGCGCGCCTTCCCCGCGGGTGTACTCGCCTCTTCCGAAGCCCGCGCGGCGCCCGTTCACCGCAATGGTGACCCAGAACACCTCGGCCCTGGGGGTGTAGGCTGAGGAGGCGGGAGGCAACGGCTTGGGCAGCGCGGTAGCGCAGGCCGTGAGGGCTGCCATGAGAGCGAGCGCGATGACGAGTGCGCGCGCGGACGCGTGTCGGGAGGGCGTCAGATCCACAGGGGGCGACCGCGGTTGCGGCGGTTGATGTTCATGGCTTCCTTGACCACGCAGACCCCTTTGTAGTAGAGCGCGAGAGAGCGCTTCAGGGCCTCCGCAGGGCAGGTGTCCGGATCGTACTCGGCGAGGAGCGTGAGCGCCTCGTTGACCGCGCTCACGCCGGCAAAGCCCATGTCGATCTCTTCCTGGAACTCCTCTTCGAGACCGATGGGAATGGTCTGGTAGACCTCGGCGATCTGAATCTCTCGACGCGCCTGCTCGGAGATGAACTCCTGCAACCAGTGGCGAAACGCGCCGAGCTCCCACTCGCCTGTCTGCAGCAGCTCGCAACCCTGCGCCAGCAGGAGGATGCGCTCGTCTTCCTCGGGGATGGGGGTGTCGCCGTCGTCTTCGACGAGCAGCTTGCGGCACTCTCGGCAGTAGAGCACTTCCGGGTCGAGGGCGCACGAGCAGTGCGAGCAGATGAGGCTGACCACGTCGCTCAACTCGACAGCCATGCGCCAGCTACCGACCCGTGGACGGGACGGTGCTCTGGCATGGAGGATGCGGCGTGCGTGAGGCAGCGCCTGGCTGCAGGATGCATGGGAGAGCTACCGACTGTCCTTGCCGATGATCTTGTCGATGATGCCGTACTCAAGGGCCTCCTGGGCCGACAAGAACGTGTCGCGCTCCATATCGGCCCGAACCTTCTCGATGGGCTGTCCGGTGTGGAGCGCCACGATCTCTTCGCCGATCTCGCGCATCTTCACCAGCTCGCGCGCCTGGATCTCTACATCGGTGGCCTGGCCGCCGATGCCATGCTGCAAGGGCTGGTGGATCATGATGCGGGCGTGGGGCAGGGCGTAGCGCTTGCCCTTCGTGCCCGCCACCAGAATGGTCGAGGCCGCTGACATCGCCGCGCCCATGCAGATCGTGGAGACGTCGCACTTCACGAGCTGCATGCAGTCGTAGATCGCCATCTCGGCGGTCACCGATCCGCCGGGGGAATTGATGTAGATGTCGATGTCCTTGTCGGGGTCTTCCTGCTCAAGATACAGCAGCTGCGAGACGACCAGTCTCGCCGTGACCTCGTCGATCTCGTCGCCCAGGAAGATGATGCGGTGCTTCAGGAGACGGGAGTAGATGTCGTACTCGCGCTCGCCGCGCGCAGTCTGCTCGATCACCGTGGGGACGATGGTGTGCAGGGGGAAAGTCAACTGTGAACCTCTTTTCGACCTGCGCGCGGCGTGCGTGGCCGGCACACGGGGTCTGCTCGGCTTCCACTCGCTGGGTGGACCTTCCTGCATCTCAATGCGCACGGGTCGCTCTGGAGGTGCTTGCGGGCGCCGCGTGCGCGTCGAGGCTGGAAGGGGGACGGCGTCGCGTCACGAACCCGCACGGCATGTCGCACGCCACAGCACCTACCGCCGTCGAACGCGCCGTCTCGCTCTGGAACCAGCTGCTCGAAGCGCCGCACGTCGCCGAGCAGACCCACGAGGCGCTGATGCGGGGCATCGATGCGCGCGGTCTGCGGTATGGCACGCGCCCCATCTCGACGTTTCTGCGCCCGCGCTTCATCTCGAGCGAGGTATGGCGCCAGTGCGAGCGCGCGGGCGCCTGGTTCCACGTCTCTCTCGCCCGCTTGATGCCCCTGCTGGCAGCCGACCGCGCGATTCTCGACGACCTCGGCATCCACGACGGCCTCGCAGATCTCGTGCACGCCTGCGCGTCCCCGTCCCCGCTCTCGTTCCTGCGACTCGATGGCTTCATGGACGACGGGGTGCTGCGCCTGGTCGAGTTCAATGCCGACAGCCCAGGCGGCGCCGCATTTGTCGATGGGCTCGACGAGGTCTATCGGTCGCTGCCCATCTTCCAGGCGTTCTCGCGTCAGGTGGCCCTGCGGCGCCGTCCCAGCCTCCCCCTCATATGGCGTGCGGTGGAGAGCGCGGCGCGGTTCTTCCGGATCGCGCAACCGCGCGTGGCCATCGTCGACTGGCGCGAGGTGGCCACCGTGAACGAGTTTCATATCATCGCGGCAGATCTCGAGCGCCACGGCATCGCGGCCACGGTCTGTGATCCGCGTGAGATCGAGCTGCGCGGCGACGTCGTGATGGCCGCCGGAAGTCCCGTCGATATCGTTCTGAAGCGCGTTCTCGTGACCGATCTCGCCGCCCGGCCAGACGATTCGGCGGCGCTTGTGGAGGCGCTGCGTCGTCGTCTCGTGGTCGCGCTGAACCCGGTAGCGGTGCAGGCGGTGACGACGAAGAACCTGCTGGCGCTCTTCTGGGAGGGCCGCTTCGACCGCATCTTGAGCGCGCGGGCGCGTGCCGTGTGGAAGCGGCACATCCCCCTGACGCTGCGCGTCCGCGATGGCGCATTCGAGCGAGACGGCCGCAAGGAGGATATTGGACCCTGGATCCTCGCCAATCGCGAGCGCCTCGTGCTCAAGCCGTCTGACGCCTGGGGGGCGGACGGGGTTCGACTCGGCTGGACCTGCACCGATGGCGAGTGGTCGTCGGCGCTTGCCGAGGCGTTGCGCGTGGGCGACCACGTGGTGCAGGAGCGCGTGGCCATCCCCCTCGAGCGCTATCCGGAGCTCGACGAGGGCGTGCTGCGACATCGCGACATGCGCACCGAGATCTCGCCCTACACGTTCTCCCCCCGGACGAGCGGTGAGGTGCTGGCTCGGCTGTCGGCCAACGACCTGATGAACGTGAAGACGGGGGGCGGCGTGGTGGCGACGTATGTGGTCGACGCGGTGACAGATTCACCATGATGGCGCAATCGCCGCGATCGTCGGTGTCGCGCCACGGCCAGGAAGGGCGCTGACGTCATGCGCGGACGCATCCTCTTCAACGGCAACTTTCCCGATGACGCCGCCTTCGCCGAGCGCATGGGGGAGTGGATGGATGCATCGCGTCATGTCGACGATGATGTGCGGCGCAGCCGGAAGGTGCTGCTCGTCACGGCGGGCTGGGAGGCGCGTGAGCACGACGAGGGGCACGTCAAGCGCGCCCTCGGGCGCTTGGGCATCCCTTCGCGCATGGTCGACGGGTACGACGTGAACCTGCAGAACCTGTCGGCCTGGCACGCGTGCGAGGAGCTCGCGGCCCGAGAGCCCGCGCTCGCGGCGCGGTGGCGGGCGCGGGAAGCCCTCGTCGACGAGATCCGCACCCAGTATCTCGAGAAGAACGCGTTCCACATCGGCCTGCTCCGCCGCACCCTGGCCCATCTGCGCGAGCGGGCCGGCCCTCATCGGCTCGGCGATCTGCTCGCCGAGCTCCCGGGGGCGCTGGCGCATCCGCCGGACGATCTCGATGACCATCGGCTGCTCACCCACTTCCTTGTGCGTGATCTGGGCGATATCATCGCCGCGCTGTGCGAGAACGACGATCGCATGGTCGAGAAGCTCCGCGCGCTCGATGCGCATTTCTCAGCCGCCACGGGCATCGCACACAACGCGGCGTGGCGCGAGCTGCGCGCGCGCCTGGCCGATCGGGTGCTGAGCGCGAGCGCCATCTTCATCTACGGCGGTCATCTGGGCGCGCTTCATCGCAGCCTCAGCTTCTTCCGCCTGCGCGACGTGTTCGTGGAGGCCCTCCGGCGCGGCGCCTGCATCTTCGCGGTCTCGGCGGGGTCGCTGCTGCTCTGCGATCGCATCATCGTCTACAACGACTTCCCCTCTGAGCTCGGTCCCCGGCGCGAGTTCCAGCTGTTCGATCGCGGGTTCGGCCTCGTGCGCCACCTCCAGATCTTTCCCCACTGCACCGATCGCATCCAGACCGACGACGAGGACAATCTGGCCTATCTCGCGCATCGCTTTCGCAATCGCACCTGCGTGGGTCTGAACGAAGGGTCGTTCCTCCTGGTCGATCCGAGCAGGGGCCAGGGGGGACCAGCGGTCGCGGTGGGGCGCGACGATGACGTGTACGTCTTCGACCGCCAGGGCCGCAAGCAGCGGCGGCGGTTCGGTGAGAGCGTGCCGGGGACCGAATGAGGCAGCCCGAGGGCAGGCGCCCGCACGCCGCCGACCTCCAGATCGTTGCGAAGCAGTGGCAGGCGCTGACGGGGCTGCCGCTGCGCGCGCGGCGCGCCAACCTGCTCGGGGCCGGTGTCGAGCGCGAGGATGTGCTCTTCCCGATGCTGGCGGACCGCGCGTTCGATGAGCCGGACTTCCTCGAGAAGCTGGGGCGGCTGTCCGGGCAGTGGCTGCGTCTCTGCCCCTGCGCCACCACCCGCGCCATCGCGGCCTATGCCGCGTATCTCTCAGAAGACTACGGGCGCGCCGTCACCCTTCTGATGGCGTGCATCGCAGAGGAGCCGGACAACCTCGACACCTGGCTCGATCTGGCGTTCGCGTTGAACCACGCGGCAGACCCGCTCGGACGCCACATCCTGTTCAACCACGCCGCGTACATCCAACGCTACCCCGAGGGCGGGGAAGGGCCGTGCAGCCTGTCGCGCCTGCGCGCGCTGCGCGCGGCCATCGAGGCGGGCGCGGACGATTACGCGCAGACGTGGTCGCGTGGTCTCGACGGCGTCGAGGTTCGCCGCTGAGCCCAAATCAGCTGCCGCAGGGGCCGTTCGGATCTCCGCAGCGGCCGCAGCCTGCTCCGCCCCCGCCCATGTCGAACGACGGGGTGCTGCCGCCGGAGACCGAAGAGAACACCGAGAACAGCTTTCTCAGCTTCGTGCTGCTGCACGACGGGCAGTCTACCGTGGCCTCTGTGTTGAAGACCAGCTTCTCGAACTTGTGGCTGCAGCCTTCGCAGACGTATTCATAGACGGGCATGTCGAATCTCCTTCTCCTTGACCGGGCGAGGGCCTACGCTTCGTCGCCGAAGACGGCGCCGTGCCACCCCTTCACCGCGTCGCCTCCGAGCTCGGCCATCACGTGCTTCACCCGGGTGTACTCCTCGAACGCGTACATCGACATGTCCTTGCCGAAGCCGCTCTGCTTGAAACCGCCGTGCGGCATCTCCGATGCGATGGGGAGATGGTCATTGATCCACACAGTGCCGAAGTCGAGACGTCGAGAGACGTTGAACGCCTTGAAGACGTCGCGGGTCCAGACGCTGCTCGCGAGACCGAACTCGACGTCGTTGGCCTTGCTCACGGCCTCGTCGACGGTGCTGAAGGATCCCACTGCCAGCACGGGACCGAACGCCTCGCACTGCATGAGCTCCGCGTCCTGCGCTACGTCGGTGACCACGGTAGGCGCGAAGTAGAAGCCCGCACCCAGGGCACCGTCGGTGAGGCGCTGTCCGCCCACGGCCACGCGCGCGCCAGCTTTGGCGGCGCGGTCGACGAAGCCGACCACCTTGTCGAGCTGCGCCGCCGACATCAGGGGGCCCAGGTCGGTCTTCTCATCAAGGGGATCGCCCACGCGCACCTTGCGGGTCCGGGCCACCAGCTTGTCGATGAAGGCCTGCTTGACGCTCTCGTGCACGTACACACGGGTGGCGGCGGTGCAGTCCTGACCGGTGTTCATGAACCCGGCCACGGCGGCGCCCTGTGCCGCGGCCTCGAGATCGGCATCTTCGAAGACGACCAGGGCCGCCTTGCCGCCGAGCTCGAGGTGCACGCGCTTGAGCGTCTTCGAGGCGGCCTCCATGATCGTGCGTCCGGTGCTCGTGTCACCGGTCAGCGAGACCATGTCGATGCGTCGATCGGTGCAGAGCATCGGCCCGACCTCGTCGCCTGGGCCGCTCACCACGTTGAGCACGCCGTCCGGGATGCCGGCTTCGCGGGCCGCGTCGGCCAGCTCGAAGGCGGTGAGCGGGGTGATGGAGGCGGGCTTGAGCACCACGGTGTTGCCGGCCGCCAGCGCCGGCCCGATCTTCCAGATGGCCATCATGAAGGGGTAGTTCCACGGGGCGATGGAGGCGATCACGCCGATGGGCTCGCGGCGGATCATGCTCGTGTAGCCCGTGACGTACTCGGCGGCCGCGCGCCCTTCGAGTACGCGCGCCGCGCCCGCGAAGAAGCGCAGGTTGTCGATGGCGAACGGGATGTCGCCATTCTTCGAGAGCTTGATGGGCTTGCCCGTCTGCAGCGTCTCGAGACGCGCGAGGAGATCGGCGCGGTTCTCGAGCACCTGGGCCAGCTTGAACAGTGCCGCGGAGCGCTCGCCGGGCGACAGGCCGCTCCATCGGCCGTCGTCGAAGGCGTGGCGTGCGGCGGCGATGGCGTCTTCGACGTCGGGGGCGCCGGCACTGGCCACACGTCCCACGAGGGCGCCCGTGGCGGGATTGCGCACATCGATGACACCTCCGCCGCGGGCGGATCTGAACCGGCCGTCGATGTAGAGGGTGTATTCGTGGATCTGGGTGGCCTCGGGCGTCACGGTCATGGAAGCGCTCCTCGCAGGGTTCTCACGAGCTCCGTCGCGCTGCGCGCAACGGGCTCGGCGGGTCTTGGCGGCGTGCGCCCAGGTCTCCTTCTGACGCCCGTCCCGGCCTCTTCCGCGGGGATTGCCGCGCGCAACCGAGGGAGGGTCAGAGCACCCGGAGCAGGCGCTGGGCCTTGCGGGGCCCCAGCAGACGGGTGGCCCACGCGGCAACGGGGCGTCGCAGCAGGTCGTTGCGC
>RGZZ01000195.1 GCA_010028905.1 Pseudomonadota bacterium
CAGGACACCCAGACCAAGATCTTCGAGATCCAGCAGGATGTGACGGCGAACAAGGCCCAGACCCAGGACAAGGCGTTCAAGAAGTGGGATGAGTACATCCGCGCGTAGCACAGCTGCCCGCGGAACACGCGGAGCGGCAGGCCGCCTGGCCTGTCGCTCTTGCGTTCTGGGCGGCGGGCCGGGAAGGGGAACGCTCTCCGCCGAGGGCGGCAGGCGCTCGAGAATCGATACAAGTTCATATCGCTGCAAGACGGTGTTCACCGAAACGAAACAGAACGGCAAAGTCGTCGGCGTACAGTGGGCTGCATCTCGAGCCGAAAGGAAACGCCCATGCACGCACTGCAAGAGTCTCACCGCTTGTCTGCCCGTCGCACCTTGACCCCCGCTGCCGCCCTCTCACAGGGCACCGTCTCGTCTGTCGCGGCCATCGACCACGTCTTTCATCGTTCCAGGCCCCCGTCGTTGATTCCATCGAGCCGATCTGACTCCGGGGAGGAGGTGCTCCTTCCCAGACTGGCGTCTCACACGGGGGGGTGGCCCGCGGGTGCTCCTTCGCCGGTTGAGCGCCGTGCACATGGTCGTCTCGTCGAGGCAGACGCGATAGCGCCCCTGCCGGCCGCGCGCGTCACTGTTTCGGCCGCACCGGTGCCCATCGACGACGAGGCGCGTGCGCGCGACGACGAGGAGCGTCTCAGCGATGCGCTGCGGGCCCGAGAGATACGGGCCCGCATGGCGGCTGATCGCGCCCTCACCGCCGCACGCATCGCAGCCATCAAGGCCGAGGTTCAGACCGAGATGTTCCGCATCTTCGAGGAGGTGCTGATCCGGCGCCAGAAGGTCATGGCTGATCTGCGCGACAAGTGGAACCGGGTCATGTTCGCCTGACGGGAGGGGCTGGCCGCAGCCCTCTCTCTTCACGCCTGCGTTCGGATGCGGAGGGCGCGCTTCTCCCGTAGGGCGGGGGGGATGTTCACATCGTGTTTACAAAAAGTTCTTTACCCCGTCGCAACGTGCGCCTATAATGAACCATAGCACGACATAGAACCCCGAGTGGCAGTTTCTGGCGCCGTGCACGTGAGCACGGCAGCAGGCGGGGTAACAGGAGGACGGGCTCCATGAACGAGATTCGCGGCGGCGGCGTTGATCAGCGAACCTACGAGACCAATGCGCAGATGCTGGGTGCCCAGCGCGACACGGTCCGGCGCAAGGATCTCTCGAAGGCGGCTTCGGCCGACGGCACCCCCGACACGGGCGACCAGGTCGAGCTCGGACAGAGCGCTGGAGCGCACACCGGTGCCACCCAGAACCTTGCGGGCAACGCGCAGCGCCTCGCGGCCGCGCGCACGGCAATGGCCAGCGGCAATGTTCGCGCTGGTGACGCAGCCCCTGGCGAGGCAGCCCCTGAAGCGAAGGCTGGCGACACGCCTGTTGCTGCCGCCGGCCCCCAGCCCCAGCCCCAGGCCCAACCTCGTCCTGAGGCCCCAGCAGCCGCGGGCGGCGGAGCGCCTCCCTTTGGAGGGGGAGTTCCCCCGTATGGCACCCCGTTTGGCGCACCTCCTCCGGGCGGCGGCGTCCCGGGCTCGGTTCCGCCCCCCGCCGGTTCTCAGACCCAGGCTGCGCAGAATGCGCAGATGGCACAGCAAGACGCACAGAACGCTCAGACCATCTACATGCAGATGGCTGCCGACCGCCAGAAGGCGTTCATGGAGATGTGGAAGATCTTCCAGGACCTGAACACCTCCATCTTCCAGATCCTGCAAGACACGATGGCGAACCGCCAGCAGGTCATGAACAAGGCGATGGACGCCTGGTCCCAGGTTCTGCGCGGGTAGCTTTCGACCCACCTGAAACAAAGAGCCGACCCGCGCGGGCCGGCTCTTTTCGTTCTGCCGGAGAACTGGGCTGTCAGGCCCTTCTTGCGGCACAGGCCGCACGCCTGAGGCTCAGATCATGGTCGAGCTGTCGATGAAGGCGTCTTCCATCTTGCGTCGGTTCTCGCGGTTCAGGCGCATCGCTTCGTTGATGGCCTCGTTTCCGTCGAGGATGAGCTCGAGCCCCTCGTGCACATGCGCCGGGTTCTTGTCTGCGAGATACAGGCGCATGGTCGCAATGCCGCGGTTGTACATCTCGATGCCCTGGAACCCGAGCTCGAGCTCGGCCCGGAAGTCTTCATATGCCTCGCTGGGAATCTCGATGTCGCGTATCTCCTGCTCCTTGCGGGCAAGCACGCGACCGATGTGATCGAGGAAGCTGGCGTACTGCTCTTTTGTCCACTCGCCGCCAAGCACCTTGTCTCCAGCATCCTTGAGCTGGAGGTATCGCTCGTTCACTGTCTGATGCGCGAACGCTTCGGCCGTCTGGGCGACCTTTGGGAGCACCGTGTTGCAGCGCTGGCAGTAGTTCGCCCCACCGGCATTCAGATGACCGCATTTCATGCAGATCACGGCACGGGTCTCTCCCTTCTCTGGTCTGTCGCGACAGAGGAAGGTTCCGTGTTTCGTCTCGCCGCTCCTGCCCTCGCGAGGAGCAGAGGGTTTCGGTGCACGTGCAACCGAATATCTGTTGTCTTCGCTCACCCCGGCAGCGCCGCGGGCAGGGCACGGTCTCCACGGCGTGGAGGCTTCGGCTGTTCGATCGAGATTGAATGTGGGAGTCGATGCGCATGCCCCGATGTCTTGTTCGCCTCATCAGCGCCGTGACGCTGTTCTCGCTGCTGGCCTTGTCTCCGGCCCTCGCCCAGCGCCCCACCACCGACGCCACGGCGCGCCAGCTGGTCGATCACCTCTACCTGGTCTCGGGCCAGATGCCCATTCAGACACTCATCGTCGAGCTCGAAGCCAGCGAGCTCATCAATCCGAATGAGCCCAACGGCAATCTGCGCCTGGCCTCAAAAGACAAGATATTCTTCAAGCGCCCCAACAAGCTTCACGTGCAGACCATCATCATCGACCCCGGCGCGCCGATGGATGGGCGTGAGTTCACCATCATCCGGGACGGGGTGAACCGCTGGATGTTCGTCTCCACGGGGGAGTACCCGACCAAGAAGGGGGCAGACGAACCGTCTCCCTCATCGCTGCTGCCGTTCCATCTCCAGGTCTACCCGCAGGATGCCAGCAAGCAGTACACGCTGGTGAGCCGGGCTGACAAGACATTCGGAACCCCGGCCGAGGTCGTGCGCATCGCCGATCCGTCCAACCCGAAGGCTTCTGTCACCGTCTGGATCGATCGGTCGCGCTGGGTGCCTCTGGCGCAGGAGGTGGCCATCCCCTCGAGTCGACCGGGTGAGCCCGATGTGGTGAAGCGCATCGTGTACAAGGACATCCGCCAGCTGAAGGACGGCCGCTTCTTCCCCTTCAAGCTCGAGGTCTACGAAGGCGGCACGCTTCGCAAGGCGCTCACCTACAAGGGGGTGGGAATCAATGAGAACCTTCCCGACACCTTGTTCGAGCCCATGAACCACTTCATCAAATAGGGGCTCGCCCGGACTGGATCTGCTTGACGTACTCGTCAGCCGCCTGCTGGTAGGTGTCGTAGGTCTGCCAATTCCTCACGAGGGCCTGGTTGACCAGATCGTTGGCGTCGCGCGCGAGCTCTATCCCGCGTTGCAGCGAGTCGATCTGTCGGGTGTGGATGTATTCGAGCAGCGCGTCGGTGGCCTGCATGTAGATCTCGATGCCGCGCTGGCCGATCTCCATCTCGTCGGCGATCTCGGGCAGGAAGTCGGCGGGCACCTCGTGGGCAAGCATCTCGCGCACGTCGTCGAGCTTCTGCTTGAACAGCTGCCGCAGGCGCGTGATAAGAGCCCCGAACTCGTTGATGCTCAGCTGGCCGAGGGCGACTTCACGAGCGGCCTGCTCGATCTGCACGAGATGCGTCGTGAGCTTGGGAGGGGGTTGCACGCTACCTCCAGGGTGAGAGCCCTCTTCTCTGTCGCGCCCTGTTCTCCTCGTTCCGGCAGATGAGGGAGGAGCAGGTCGCGATCGGGGCGTACCCTGAAGAATCGCCGTCAAGCGAGCGTGCTCGGCCGCGCGAAATGACGGTTTCGCATCGGATTCTTGCCAGGAAGGAATCCGATCTGTTGAAGCGAATTCAATCTGGCTGAGGGTTGAGTGTTCCGCCGCCTTGTCCCGGCAGTCCCCCCCTCGAGCTCAATGAGCGGTAGACGCGCTGGAGGCGGCCATGCATCACAGGCGACTCGGTTCGAATCTTCGTCGGGGCATCTCACTCACGCTCTCTCTGCTTATCCTCTACGGCTTCAGCGTGCCCCCCGCCTGGTCGGTCACCCTCTACTCGGTTCGTCCGAAAGACACCCTGGCGCGCATCGCCCAGAAGAACGGTGTCTCGGTCGACCGCCTGGTGCGCGCGAACCCTGATGTGCGACCGACCCAGGACCTGAAGGTCGGGCAGATCCTGATCGTTCCCGACGCCGATGGTGGCGTCGCCCACGATGACGAGGAAGAAGGGCCGCCTCGCAGCGTCGTCATCAACGCCCTTCCTGCCCTGTCGGCTCCCGGACCGGCACCAACGCCTCTTCTAGGAGGCAACGACGCCGACTTCGAGAACATCGCGGTGGTCAACGAGCAGAAGACGCGTGAGCTCGCCATGGCCACCACGTCTGGAGAGCATCGCTTCGAGCTCTCCTCTCGCCGAGGCCTGATGGTCAACCAGATCATGGCGCTGTCTCGGAAGATGATCGGCGTTCCCTACGTCTGGGGCGGCACCAGTGCCACCGGTCTCGACTGCTCCGGGTTCACCATGCGCATCTATCGGCTTGTGGGCGTAAACATCAAGCGCCTGGCCGACGAGCAGTACTATCAGGGCAAGCCCACGAGCGATCCGCTGCCCGGCGACCTGGTGTTCTTCAGCACATACCTGCCGGGGCCGTCGCACGTGGGAATCTACCTGGGCGGAAACTACTTCATCCACGCGTCCAGCCGAAAGGGCGTGACCATCAGCAGCCTCGACGATGCCTACTTCAAGAAGCGCTACCTCGGTGCACGTCGCTTCTTCTGAGGTCTCGGCCGTGGGTCGTGTTGACAACCCATCGGGCCTGTGCTACATTCAGTGAACATTTGCGGAAGTGGTGGAATTGGCAGACGCGCTGGGTTCAGGGTCCAGTGCCCGCGAGGGCGTGAGAGTTCGAGTCTCTCCTTCCGCACCATCCAAGAGCGTTCTCTCACTCGAGGGCTGCTCTTTTTTGTTTCTCTGGCAGAAGAAGGCAGATAGGGCCACGCCATCATGAAGGTGCGCTTCTGGGGAACGCGAGGGTCGATACCGACGCCAGGGGTGCAGACGCTGCGCTATGGCGGGAACACATCGTGCGTCGAGATGCGCACCGATCGAGATACCCTGGTGATTCTCGACTGTGGCACTGGCATGCGCGAACTGGGCGGGCATCTGCTCTCCCAGGGCAAGCCGATTCGGGGTCACATCGTTCTCAGTCATACGCACTGGGATCACATCCAGGGATTTCCCTTCTTCGGACCGGCGTTCATGCCGGACCATCGCTTCGATATCTATGCGGCGCGTCAGATCAACAAGAAGCTTGCAGACGTGCTCTCCGGACAGATGGAGTACCAGTACTTTCCTGTCACGCTCGATCGCATGGAATCGAAGATCCGCTTCAGTGAGCTGGGCGAGTGCGAGTTCGAGATCGAGGAGGTGCGCGTTCGCGTTCAGTATCTCAATCACACGTCGCTCTGCCTGGGGTATCGCTTCGAGGCCGATGGCAAGGTGCTGTGCTACTGCACCGACATCGAGCCCAACGCCCGCCTCTTCCTTCGACACGACTCACGCGACCGTGCGTTTGAGACCAACGACATCGAGGAAGCCTTCGCCGCCATCGTGCACGACGAGGACCGCCGCTATGCCCGGTTCGTCGAGGGGGCCGATCTGGTCATCCACGACGCCATGTACACCGAGGAAGAATACGCCAACAAGATCGGGTGGGGGCACAGCAGCGCCGAGTTCGCCACAGATCTCTCGATGATCGCCCGCGTGCGCAAGCTTGCGCTGTTCCACCACGAGCCGATTCATCCGGATGAGAAGATCGACGCCATGGTGACCGACAGCAACGCACGCGCGGCTCGGAGAGGGTCTTCCCTGGTGGTCGTCGGCGCCGCGGAAGGGCACGAGATCACGCTCTGAATCGGGACGGAAGGCCCATCGAACGTCGAGTTCGCGGGGAGACGACGGGGGGAGAGGACTTTTGAAACGAACGCGAATTCAGGTCTCGTGATGCCTCCGGTTGTTCAGGTGAGACACTCGTGAGCAACAAGCCGACGCTCAAGGTGCTCATCGCAGATGATGATGACGCGCTCCTCAACCTCATTCGAATGGCCCTCATGCCAGACGAATATGACATCGTGCTGGCACACGACGGGGTCGAGGCCTTCGAGCTTGCTCGCGTCGAACGCCCCGACCTGGTGGTTCTCGATGTCGAGATGCCCAGGCAGAACGGCTTCGAGACCTGCCGCTTGTTGCGAGGCGATCCGCTGACCCGTCACGCGCCGGTCATCATGCTCACAAGCCGCAGCAGCGAGCGCGATATCGTTCAAGGCTTCGAGGGAGGCGCGCAGGACTACATCACCAAGCCCTTCAGCCTGGCGCACCTGCGCGCGCGGGTGCGCACCTGGATCATGCGGGCTGAGCCGCGCGACGAATCGGTGGGCTGAACCGCGGGGAGGACGCGGTTCCTCGTCGCGCGAACCACCCCGTGGGAGTGGATGGGGCCCGGTGGCTCTCACGGTCTTCAAAACCGATGTGTGGCTAACACCACAGGAGTGTTCGACTCGCTCCCATTCCCGCCAAGACTTCTCCGCAACCCAAGGGGCGGCCTCGCCGCCTCCCCACCTCGATGCCTGCCATCGGTGGGCGGTCTCTTTGTCAGACCCGTCTTCGTTCGCGTGAACGACCTCAGTTGCGCAGGTAGATCTGGTCGACCACCTGCAGCGTGTAGTCGCTGGCCGTGCGCACGCTCGCCGCGAACTTCGCGGTGAACGTCACGATGTTGCCTGCGCTGTTCACAGACGCCGTGAGACCCGCGATGGGCATCTTCTCGGCGATGAGCTGCCCTGAACCCGACTGTGCCAGGAACGTGCTCAGCGTGTAGGTGCACGTGGGGGCGCTGGTGGTGGCCGTGAAGGGGATCTCGGCCCGTCGCAGGTTGCCGTTGGCCGCGTCGTAGTAGTAGCACACCCATCGCCGCCAGAACGTGTTTCCGAAGTTGTCCCAGGTGATGTGCCCGGTGTTGTCGCGGGGCGAGAGAAAGATGACGTAGCCGCTGCCCACCGAGAGATAGCTCGTCCCGTGGTGGGCGAGGGAGATCTCGTTGCCGATGACCGCGGCCGTCTTCTGGGCTGAGGCCTGGAGATCGGCGGTGTTCTGGGAGACGAGCACGAACATCAGGGTGGTGCGCAGCAAGAGATAGAGCGCGGTGGTCATCACCCCCAGCAGCACGCCGTACACGGTGAGCTCGAGCAGGGTGAAGCCCCGCTTCTGTTGCAGCCGACGAACGTTCATTTCCACACCATGGTCTCGAGATCGAGATAGCGGTACCGATCATCGGTCCACGTCACACGACAGCGCACGTCCTTGAGGTTTGCGTTGCCATTGATGTTGGGCGTTACGGTGAGCTGCCACTGAAACACCCACGACTGGCTTACGCCTGCCGTTGTGGTGGTGATGACCTGGCTCGTGGGCGAGGTGCTCACGAGGCTGTCGAAGGGTGTGTAGAGCGCTTGCTCCATCTGCATCTCGCCCACGTGGTTGGCCAGAACCTGGTACTGCGCCTGACGCGAGGAGCGCTGGGTGGTGGGCATGATGCCCATGAGGGCGAGGAACGCGATGGAGAAGACCGCCGTGGCGATGAGCACCTCGATCACGCTGAAACCTCTTGAGGGCCTGCGCAACGTCACGTCACTCACGCTCCCACATGACCACGGTGGGCGTGCTCGAGCCCCCCATCGACGGATCGGTGGCGAGGGATACGTCGTAGTGAAGGGCCTGATTCGAGTCGATTGAAAGTGCGCCGCCAGAGACGACAGAGCCGTAGATCACGGTATTGCTGCTGAACGTGATGTTGCCATTTGGGGCATACATGGTGCCGTAGAAGGTCGAGTTGCTGTCGACGACCATGGTTCCCCCCACCATGAACTGCAGGTTCTTGGGCTTCTGGGTCTGGTTGTTCATCGCGAAGTTCGACGATGTGGTGTAGTTGTTCAAGACGTAGATCTTCACTGGGCTGGTTACGCTCGATGAGACGACGAGGTTTGAGTTGCTGTCGACGTTCACCGAGCTGAAGTAGTAGGTGCCGCCCTGGGTGAACGTGATGGTGCCCCTTCCCGTGAGCGCCTTCGTGGAGCTGTTGTAGGACAGGCCTGAGATGGTCCACCCAGTGCCGTTGTTGTTCGAGGTCTGGGGCCCGCTGAAATCGATGGTGGGCAGTGACAGGTTGGGCGCACCGCCCTGGGTTCCGGTGATCTGGGCCGAGCCGTTGAGCGTATAGCTTGCGGCTGACGTGTTGCCGTGCACCACCGTGTTGCTGTCGAGGGTGAGCCGCCCTTCGGTGCCCAGCGACCCGTTCGACGAGAGGTTGGTCGACGTGTTGTAGGCGCCGATGCTCGCGTTGTACGAGTCGGTGCTGGCGTTCGACGACATACCGATGGATGACCTGGCGTATGCAGCGTAGCGGTACACCGTGTTTCCCCCGATGCTCACCAGGGCACGGGTCTTGCGTGACAGGCCGTTGGACGTGCCAGTCGAGAGCAGGTACACCGTGCCGA
>RGZZ01000196.1 GCA_010028905.1 Pseudomonadota bacterium
GGCCGAGCTGCGCGACCTCGGGCCGCTCGGAGCGCTGCGGTTCTTGCAGAGTCAGCGCTTCAAGGCAGCCTTGACCTTCATCGGCTCCGCGCAGGAGTCCTCCCTGGCGCCCGCGCTCGAGACGGCCGCAGCGCTCACCCGTTCCGGTCGCCTCGGCAGCCTCGATGCGGGTGGCCACATCTCGACCTGGACCCGGGTCCGCGTGCTTCGCGCGATGACAAGGGCTGCCCTGGCCGTGTTGCGCGGGGCGTGGAGCGCCGCTGTCAACCGGATCGAGACCGCCCGCCTGTTGCGCGCCCCACGCATCTCGGCGCATGCGACGGGGAACGCGGTGCTGTACCTCAAGGCGACCCTCATGCCTGGCGTGCACAGCGGAGGGAGCGTCGGACACGTCGCCGGCGTGCTGAACGCGCTCGTCGCGCGCGGCATCAGCGTGACGTACGCCGCGCCGGAAGCCCCCATCGGGGGAGACCCGAAGGTCTGCCATCAGACGGTTCCGCCACTCGAGGCGTACGTTTGGCCGCCCGACCTCAACGAGCACCGCAGCAGCCGACTGCTGGTCAACACCCTTCGTCGAAGCGGACCGCCACGGGGCTGTCGCTTCATCTATCAGCGGCTGACACTGTTCAACATCGCAGGGGTGCTGCTCTCTCGCGCCTGGGGGATTCCGCTGGTGGTCGAGTACAACGGCTCGGAGAGCTGGGTGCGTCGGAACTGGGGCACGGCCCCCACCTTCGGTCGCCTGGCGGATGAGATGGAGACGGTTGCCCTGCGTCATGCGCACCTGGTGGTGACGGTGAGCGAGGTGCTGGCCCACGAGCTCGAGGCCCGAGGCGTCGAGGCGAGGCGTATCGTCTGGCACCCGAATGGAATCGATCCCGGGATGTTCGATCCTGCGCGATTCTCTGATGCCGACAGGCTTCACACCCGCGCGCGGGCCGGCGTGGAGGCCGATGAGACCGTGGCCACCTTTGTCGGAACCTTTGGCGCCTGGCACGGCGTGGAGGTGCTCGCGCGCGCCGTGGCCAGGCTTGCGACCCACGAGCACGGGTGGCTTGCGCGCCATCGCATGCGATTCGTCTGGGTGGGCGACGGCGAGCGCATGGCGGCCGTGCGGTCGATTCTCGGAGACGAAGGCCTGCGCTGGAGCGTCATGCCAGGTCTTGTGGGCCAGCACGAGGCCCCCGCGTGGCTGGCGGCCTCTGATGTGGTTCTGTCGCCGCACGTGCCGAATGCCGACGGTTCGCGCTTCTTCGGCTCGCCCACCAAGCTCTTCGAATACATGGCCATGGCGCGGGGAATCGTGGCGAGCGATCTCGAACAGGTGGGCGACGTGCTCAGGCCCGCCCTGAAGGTCGACGCGCTTCCCGCCGGTGACCCGGCCCTTGACGCGCGTGAGCGCGCGGTGCTTCATCCGCCCGGTGACGTTCTCGGGCTCATCGCGGGGCTGCGCTTCCTGGTCGAGAACCCGCGTTGGCGCGACGTGCTCGGCGCAAACGCGCGTCAGGCGGTTCTGCAGCACTACACGTGGGCGCGACACGTCGACGCCATCTTCGACCGCCTCGACGCCCTCGGCATCTGACATCGGGAGGGTCACGTGTACCAGGTCTTCCAGAATCCGGGGAACGGTCGACTCGAGGTCGCTGTGGTGCCGGGGCCCGTGGTGCGTCCCGGCCACCTGCTCATCGGCAATGCGTGCTCGCTCATCTCGGCGGGCACCGAGCGATCGGTTGTGCAGCTGTCGCGTCGGTCGCTGCTCGGCAAGGCGCGCGAGCGGCCCGATCTGGTGCGCAAGGTGCTGCGCAAGCTGGCCACCGAAGGCTGGTCGAAGACTGTCGCCCAGGTGCGCGGAAAGCTCTCTGAGCCCATCGCCCTCGGATATTCCTCGAGTGGCGTCGTCATCGCGTGCGGGGAGGGGGTGCAGGGCTTCCGCCCCGGCGATCGCGTGGCGTCGAACGGCGGTCACGCCGAGATCGTCTGCGTGCCCACCCACCTCTGCGCCAGCGTCCCCGAAGACGTCTCATCGGAGCAGGCCGCATTCGCGGTGGTGGGGGCCATCGCGCTGCAGGGCGTTCGCCTCACCCGCGCGAGCCTGGGCGAGACCGTGTTCGTCGTCGGACTGGGGCTGCTCGGCCAGATAACCGTGTCGCTGCTGCGGGCAGCAGGATGTCGCGTCATCGGCACCGATCTCGACGCGGCGAAGTGCGCCCGCGCTGTCGAACGAGGCGCTGAGGTGGCGCGCGTCGGTCTTGATGGCCCCGCGGTGGAGGCGCTCACGGGGGGGCTGGGCGCAGACGCGGTTCTGGTCACCGCCGCTGCGCGCGGCGCGGCGCCGCTGGTTCTCGCGGGGGAAGCGGTGCGCAAGAAGGGGCGTGTGGTGCTCGTCGGCGTGGCCGAGATCGCGTTGCCCCGCGACGTGTGGTACCAGAAGGAGGCCGAGTTCGTGGTCTCGTGCTCGTACGGGCCCGGACGCTACGATCCCCGCTATGAGGAGCAGGGGCACGATTATCCCGCGGCCTGGGTCCGCTGGACCGAGCAGCGCAACATCGCCGCCGTTCTCGACATGATGGCGCGTGGCGCGCTTGACGTGTCGTCTCTCATCACGCATCGGTACGCGGTCGAGCAGGCCACCGACGCGTACGCGCTCATCGAGTCGGGCGCTTCTCCCTACCTCGGCGTTCTGCTGCGCTACGATCGCCCTCCGAGCGATCGCGGCGGAGCGTCGTCATCAGAGCGCGCCTCGGGCGCCACACAAGCGCGCGCCACATCGGCCACAACGCGCCGTGTCGCCGGCGATGCGGGCAATGTGGGGGTGGGGTGCATCGGTGCCGGCCAGTTTGCGCGCGCGGTACTGCTTCCCCTGGTGGCGGCGCATCCCCGTCTTGCGCTGCAGTCGATCTGCTCCGGCGGCGGCGCGTCCGCGGCGCGTGTCGCCGAGCGGCTTCGATTCGCCCACGTCGCAGCAGATGCCCAGGCGGTTCTCGACGACGAGAAGGTCGAAGCCGTGCTGGTGCTGACCCGGCATCACCTGCACGGTGAGCAGGTCGTCAAGGCACTCGAGGCGGGCTGTCACGTGTTCGTCGAGAAGCCCGTCGCCCTGCGCGTGTCGGAGATCTTCACCATCGACGATCTCGTGCGCGCGCATCCGGACCGCTTCGTTCTTCCCGGATTCAACCGGCGCTTCGCTCCTGGGGCGCGAGCGGTGCGGGCGTTCTTCGCCGAGGTGAGAGGCCCCATCACCGTTTCGGTGAGATTCAACGCCGGTGCGCTGTCGCCCGATCACTGGACACAGGATCCGGAAGTGGGGGGAGGGCGCATCATCGGCGAGGCGTGTCACGCCATCGATCTCGCCACCTTCCTCACCGGATCGCCCCCCGTAAGGGTGTACGCCGAGTCCATCGGGGGGGCGGAGGCGCCCGCCGTCACCGACGATCAGTGCTTCATCACCCTGCGCCACGCCAACGGCTCGGTGTCGAGCATCGCCTATCTGGCTGGCGGCGACGCGACGCAGCCCAAGGAGCGGGTCGAGGTGCTCGGGGGCGGTCGCATGGCGGTCATCGACGACTGGATGGAGACGCTGACCTCTTCGATGGGCACCGCAAGCCGTGAGCGCACCCGCGTTCAAGACAAGGGCCACGCCGCTGAGATCGACGCCTTTGCCGCAGCGGCGGTGCGGGGCGGTCCCGCGCCCATTCCGTGGGAAGAGGTGCGTGCGGTCTCCCTGGCGAGCATCCTTGCCGTGCGCAGCCTCCGCGAGGGGGTCGCGCTGCCCGTCCCCTCCACGCGGGAAGAGGCCGAGGCGCTCGACGATCTCCCCCTTGAAGAGGCCTAGGTGCGGTCGTTTCGAATCCCCTCGTCGATGCTGCGATTCTCCGGCTCGGGCCTGATGGTGATGCGTAGCGCGGCCAGCTCGCCCTCGTGGGTCAGGTGCAGCAGGTAGCTGTCGCGGGCGGTTCCATACGATGGCGAGACGCGCGTCGGCGCGATGTGAAGCCGCCACCCGTCGCCTTCGAAGCGCGCAACGAAGCGGCGAGCAAGGCGTACCGCCCTGTCGCCCAGCGATTCGACGGGTACGCCGGGGGCGAGGTAGAGGTGAACGTCGACGCGATGGGGGCCGCTGCCTTCGAAGCGATCTTCGACCATGAGGGTGTGGGTGGCGTGCTCGAGGGTGATGCGACGCACCGGCGTGACGGGCGAGGGCAGGCGATGGTAGCCGGTGTGCCGTCCCTCGAACACGTCGCGCGCCTCGCTGGTCGACCAGACGTCGATATGGGGCTCGGCGTCGCGGCCCAGCGTCCAGAGCGCCGCCTCGTCGAGGCGATTGATCTCGGCGCCGTCGACCTGGGGGGTGTTGTGGCTGGCCGTAGAGCGGAAGCGGTTGCGCTCGAGCGCTGAGGCGGTATACACGAACGTGCCGCGGTCGCTGATCAGGTGCACGCCGTCGAGCATGGCGTCAAAGGCGAGGCAGTCGTTGTGCCCGTGTCCTCCGCGTCCCGCCATGCCCACCGGACTGGCGTCGATGAGCACGTGGTCGCGGGCATTGCGCATGATGTATACGCCGCCTGTTGGAAAGGCGCTCGACGAGGGAAGGGGAGCGGAAGGCGAAGCTTGTCGGGCGCGTGGTCCGAGAACCCAGAGCACCTCCGATGGCTCGTGCTCGAGCGGGGCTGCGCCGCCGAAGGCGTCGCTCACAATCTGGGTGAGGTAGCGGTGGTCATCGATGGCCTGCCCCCCCAGAGGAAGGGCTCGGCCATCGTCGGCGTCGCCCAGCCACGGGCTCGAGCCGTCGGACCGCATGTAGGCTCGCGTGAACCCATCCATGGCGCGCAGCCGCGACGCGTACGTCTCGGGTACGTCGAGCCCTTGCGCCTTGCGATAGAGGGCGGGGAGCAGGAAGAGCTCGAGAACGAGCCGGTGGTAGGGCACCGACCCTTCGAAGTCGACCCCGTCGTCGAGCACCTGCCTCGGCATCTCTTCGCACAGGAGCCGCCATCCGGTGTCGGCCCAGCGCTTCGGCGCGCGCCCCGCGCCGAAGAAGAGCCCCGCAAAGACGAGCGCGGCGGCGTCGGCCGTGCAGTGGTTGCCGTTCACGTCAGACCACTCGCGATAGTCGTGAACGTGTTCGCCGTGGAGGAAGAGGGTGCGGAGAAACCGCACGCGGAACGACGGGTCGCGCCACGAGGGCGCGTCTCCCAGGGCGTGGAACAGCCACGTCCACGTGAAGATGCGCATGGCGGCTTCCATGGCGATGGCCCACGCTGGCCCACGGCCCACGGGGTTGGCGTCGATCCACTGCTCGATGATGTCGCGGGCCGCACTCGCCCATCGGTCATCACGGTCGAGCGTCCACGCCTGTCCCAGGGGCAGGGCCCACTGCAGGCGAGAAAGCTCCCAGGGCACCTTCACGTCGCTGGGTCGACACAGATCAGCGTAGTCGATGGCACGGGCGTGGGTGTCCGGGAATGCGAGGCCGCTCTTGAAGTCGGTGTGCCAGTCGATGCGTGGCCCGAGATCCACCGGTCCGCTGCCCAGCAGGTCGACCTCGTGGCGAGCCGCTCGCGTCGCGGCCATGCGCACCCGCGCGCGCTCGTGCTCGCCCATCGTCGCGGCATCGCTCTCGCGCGGCATGTACGTGGCGTAGGGAGCCACTCGCAGCCGCTGCCACAGCGTGTCGATGTCGGGGGCTGCGCAGGCCGAGAGCAGCGCGTTCACATCGAAGGCGCGAGCGCGACGGGGAAGCCGCCAGCGGTCGATGATCGACAACGCCTCTTGTCTGGCGCGGTGGGCGATGACGTGGGGGGGCTTGCGGGCGATACGCAGCAGACGTTCGAGCATGTAGCGTCTATTGCGTGACGGGTACAGGGTCTCGCTGCTCGATGAACTGCGCGTGCCAGCGCACGAAGTTGAGCAGCAGCCACAGTCGGGTCGCGTCGCGACGTGCAAGCATGGTCTCGATCGTCTCACGGCTGAAGTAGTCGGTGCGCTGGCAGAACCCATCGAGATCGCGGGCCATGGTCTCTCCCAGCCTGTCGACGCACCACTCTGCCACCGGAACCCCGAAGCCCTGCTTGCGGCGGTCGATGATCGCATCGGGGATGATGCCACGCACCGCCTTCTTCAAGATGTGCTTCAATGTTCCGTGACGTGTCTTCACCGCTTCGGGGATGCTCATGGCCAGCTCGACCAGGGCGTGGTCGAGGAAGGGCACCCGCGCCTCGAGGCTCACCCCCATGCTCATCTTGTCGACGCGCATCAGAAGTAGTTCCGGCAGGCGCAGGTTGAGATCGAGATACGTCATCCAGCCCAGCGGCGACGGCTCCCACGCGCGCTCGAGGAAGTGATCGCGCAAGGGGCGCAGCAGCGCGCCGGTGGGATCGTGTCGGTGCTTCGCGCGCAGACGGGGCGAGAGCAGCGCCTGTTTCTGTCGGAACGTGAAGGTGTCGGCCCCGCCCCAGAACACGGGCAGGCCGTTTGCGCCCCTGCGCAGCGCCTCGTAGGGATGCCCGCCGGACTGGCCTGCCCACTCGAGGGCGCGCAGGCCGAGGCGCTTTGCGAATCGGGGAACGGGCCATTGATTGGCGCGCTCCAGCCCGAGCTTGATCTTCCACGAGGGGTAGCCCCAGAAGAGCTCGTCGGCCCCTTCTCCGACCTGGCATACCACCACGCCGGCGTCACGCGCGAGCTTCGAGACATAGTGAACGGGCACGCAGACCGGGTCGCCGAGGGGCTCGTCCTGCAGCCAGACCATTCGGGGGAGGAAGGTGAGGAGATCATCGACGTCGAGCTCTCGCTCGTGATGCGCGGCCCCCACGAGGCGGGCCATCTCCCGCGCGTGGGGCAGCTCGCTGGGGGTGCTTGCGGGGTTCCCCTTGTAGCCGATGGAGAAGGTGCGCACGGGCATGTCGCTGCCCTCGCTGAAGAGCGCGGCATTGGTGCTCGAATCGATTCCGCCGGACAGGAAGACCCCCATCGGGACGTCTCCCACCTTGCGCAGCTGAACCGATTCGCGCAGACGCTCGCGCACGAGGGCCGCGATGTCGTCGTCGGACAGGTCTCCCAGCGGCGCCGCGTGGTCGAGAACATCCCAGTAGCGATGGGGGGTGATGGTGCCGTCGAGGGTGACGCGCAGCACCGTGCCGGGCGACAGCTTGTGAATGCCCGCGAACAGGGTCATGGGCGCGGGTGTGGTCGCAAACGAGAGATAGTGGTGAAGGGCTTCCTCGTTCACCTCGCGCGGCTGCCCGGATACCTCGAGCAGGGCCTTGATCTCCGAGGCGAAGGTCAGGCGACCCGCGCGCACGCTGTAATAGAGCGGCTTCACGCCGATCCGGTCGCGCGCCAGCCAGAGCGTGCGCGCGGTCTCGTCCCAGATGGCGATGGCGAACATGCCACGAAGCCGGTGCAGGCAGTCGATGCCCCACTGCTCGTAGGCCTGGAGCAGCACCTCGGTGTCAGAATGGTCGGTGACCCAGTGATGACGGCCCGCGTGCTTCAGCTCGAGGCGCAGGGCCGCGTGGTTGTAGATCTCACCATTGAACACCAGCCTGACGGTCTGTCCGGGGTTCGTCATGGGCTGCGCGGCGAGGTCGGAGAGATCGATGATCGACAGGCGTCGATGGGCGAGGCCCACCGCGCCATCGTCGCGCACCCACAGGCCGCAGCCATCCGGACCGCGATGGACCATCACGTCGCGCATGGCCGTGAGCTCGCTGGCGTCGACGCGATGGTTCACCGACTCGAACACGACCATCCCGGCCAGTCCGCACATGCTCGTTCAGCCCTCGGCCGCCGCCCGGGAGGATGGGGGTTCGCTGTGCGGGCGTGCGCGCGTGCCGGGCGTCGGCACCGCGCCCTCGACTACCACACCCCTCGGGTGTCGACCACGCGCTTGTCTCTCAGCAGGCTCTTCTCGAGGGCGATGAAGCATCGATGGTGCACCAGCAGCACGATGACGTCGGCCCGCTCGAGGGCCAGCCCGGTGGTGAGCAGCGCAACGCCGCGGTCGGCCAGCGACGCGGGCAGCGCCGAGACGAACGGATCGACGACCACGATGGGACCCTGGCCCTGTGACGCCAGCAGCTCTACAACGCGAAGCGCGGGGCTCTCGCGGATATCATCGACATCTGGCTTGTATGTGAGACCGAAGCAGGCGATGACGGGCCTGTCGAGACCCGCGCAGGCCTGTGCCACGGCTTCGGCCACTCGCGCGGGCTGCGCGTCGTTCACAAGGCGCGCGGTGCGGATCAGGGAGGTCGTGTCCGGGGACAGATCGACCAAAAACCACGGGTCGACCGAGATGCAGTGCCCGCCCACGCCGGGTCCGGGGGTCAGCAGGTCGACCCTGGGGTGTAGGTTGGCGAGGCGGATGAGCTCGAAGGGGTCGACCCCGACCTCGTGGCTCAATGCCGCCACCTCGTTGGCCAGGGCGATGTTGACGTCGCGATAGGTGTTCTCGACCAGCTTGCACAGCTCTGCCGCACGCGCCGTGGTGGGCACCAGGCGTCCGTACACGAACCGGCCGTAGAACTCGATGGCGCGACGGGTGGCCAGGGGGTCGAGGCCACCGATGACGCGGGTGTTGCCCTGCATCTCGTCGAGGGCGTTGCCGGGCAGCATCCGCTCGGGGCAGTAGGCCACGCACACCTGGTCGACACGGGGCTCACCCGTTCCGCTGAAGTGCAGATCGGGCCGCTGCGCGGCCAGGCGGTCGCGCAGGCGCTCGGTGGTGTGCACCGGGCAGGTCGATTCGATGACCACCAGGGCGGCGGGGCGCAGGCG
>RGZZ01000197.1 GCA_010028905.1 Pseudomonadota bacterium
CCAAGTTCAAGGGCTCGTTCATCTGCGACGGCAAGAAGCAGATGATGTGGGACTGGTTCCCCACCGCCCTCGACGTGCGCGCCACCCAGAAGGTCGCCCGCAAGTAGACCATCGCCACGGTCATCTGACCACGAAGGGCGCCCCTCGCGTGAGCGGGGGGCGTTCCTCGTTCTCGCGGGTGCCCGACGATTGTTGTCAAACCCTAACCGCTACCTGATTGTGCCACGCACGAAGACATGATAGGCTGATGTCAGTCAAGCAGATCACAGCCAGAGGGAGCCTGTCGACACATGAACTTCACGAAGCTTCTCAGCGCAAGCCTGGTGGCCGCCTGCCTCCTCACCCCGACCAGCGCCTGGGCGGGCGCCGCCGGCAGCGGCACGGTGAACACCACCACCACATCGAGCAGCTCGACCAGCTCGGCCTCGAGCAGCACCTCATCGAGCACCTCGACCAGTGCCACCTCGAGCACGTCGTCGAGCACCTCGTCGAACTCCACGTCGAGCAACTCGTACAGCGAGAGCCGCAATTACGACCCGTACTACTCCGTGTACGCCACAATCACCGATACGCGACATACGGGGCACGCGGGCACGACGGTCTTGAGCGGAACCGGTGAGTTCGCGTCGCTCCACTGGAGCGGATATGACGATGCCGGATACCGTTATGTGGTAACGCCCAACGGCATCTCTTCGAGCGGTCGATGTGCGGCCTACTCGTACCACTCGAGCTCGAGCTGGGCCTACCAAGGCACGGATTACGACGGATCCTCCACGAGCACGTCGCAGCAGACCTCGCAGCAGACCTCGTACCAGACCTCGTACCAGACCTCGTACGACACCTCGTACCAGACCTCGTACCAGACCTCTTACCAGACCTCGTACCAGACCATCGGATCGGGCGACATCGTGCTGGGCGTGAACACGAACACGAACACGAATGTCAACACCAACACCAACACAAACGTGAACACAAACGTGAACACGAATACCAACACCAACGTGAACACGAACGTGAACACCACCTACGCGACGGTGAACTACTACACAAACAACTACCGCCTGCTCTACACCGTCAACGAGTCGTGGACCGTCAGCCCCATCGTACTCGACCTCTCGGGCACCGGGATTCTCGACGCCTCGGGCGGTCAGTGGCTGCCTCACGCGGAGAAGAAGATGCAGGGCCGCGTCATCCGCTACGACATGAACGGCAACGGGCTCGACGTGTTCGTCGAGTGGGTCGGTCCGAAGGCTGGCCTCCTCGTCGAGCCGAAGGCCGACGGCGCCATCGACGTGTCGTGCCTCTTCGGCACCTACGGCGGCTTCGAGAACGGCTTCGAGAAGCTCGCCCTGCGCGACACCGACCACAACGGCATCCTCACGGGCAAGGAGCTCGACAGCCTGAAGGTGTGGGTCGACGCCAACGGCAACGGCCAGCCAGAGGCGGGTGAGGTCAAGGACCTGGCCTCCCTGAAGATCACCTCCATCTCGGTGGGTCACGCCAAGTTCAAGGGCTCGTTCATCTGCGACGGCAAGAAGCAGATGATGTGGGACTGGTTCCCCACCGCCCTCGACGTGCGCGCCACCCAGAAGGTCGCGCGTAAGTAGACCGCCACCCGCCCACACGGGTGATGCGACAGTGACCCAATCGCCCCGAGCCCCCCTCGGGGCGATCTCTTTCCGTGCGAGGGCGTGCAAGGGCAGTCCTGCGGCCATCGCTTGAAGGACTTGATCCTGCTTTCCCCTAAACCTCATGGGGCGCCTCGCGTGCCCCAGGAATCGACTCCCCATCACGCTCCAAAGGAATCAAGACCCCCATGCGTTGTGTGAGACTGACCGCCCTCGCCCTCATCTGGTGCTGCCTGCAGATCGGGTGGGCACATGCGGCGCCTGCCTCTGCGGCAGGGCCCGGCATCAGCGTGAGCCCCCCAGAGCTCACATCGATGGGCATGCGCACCCGGGCCATCCGCCTCTCAAACGTGTCGGCCGATGGCAACGTCGTTGTGTTCACCGACAAGGAGCGCGATCCCCAGCTCATCGCCAAAGGGCAGGTCTGGCGCCTGCGCGTGTTCCGCTTCACCCCAGGCAGCGCAAAGCCGAAGCTGACCACGATACTCATGCCGACCGCCGACCTTTCGCAAGTAGCTATCTCTCCAGACGGGTCTAAGGCCCTGTGCATCTCCGATCGCGGCACGCGCTTCATCGGCGCCGACCTCATCAAGGGTGACGCACAGGTCGTCTTCAAGTTCAAGCGCGGCGAGCCGAGCTTCCGCGTCATGCCCGAGGTCGCCTGGTTCGAGAAGGGGCACTTCCACACCATCGGCTACTTCATGGATGCCGACGAGGTCTCGACCAGCGACGCCATTGTGAGCATCGACGTTCCCGGACGAGGCTTCGGCGCGATTCACAAGGTGCGCGACATCACCACCTTCCTCAAGCCCTTCAAGGGGTTGCAGCAAGCGCTCTGGCATTCGGCGGAGCAGGCGTACTTCGTGGGGCACGGCCGTCCGGAGACCCCCTACATGCTCGTCTCGTGCTTCGGTGAGAAGTCAGTGGTGGTGACGACTGCTGAGCGGTACACGAATCTTGCGGCCGGCGAGAATCGCGTGGTGTACGGGGCCAAGACGGGAACCTCGTACGCCCTGTCGGTCTACGACACGCCGAAAGCGAAGCGCTGGACCATCGACACCGCCGGCCGCGATCTCGAGTACACCTACATGTCGGCCGACGGGAAGACCGTTGTGGCCTCGACCTTCGATGTGAAGGCCGGCAAGATGTCGACCTTCTATGCCCACGAAGCCGACGGCTTCAAGGTGCACCCCGTGGTCGGACTCGCTGACCTGCCCATGGGCACCCAGCGCCTCTCGGCCGACGGTCGGGTTCTGTGGATGTATGGCCCCCGTGGCCTGAACCAGTACCTCATCCCCGTGCCCAAGGAATCCAAGGGTTCTTCGCCCCCCCCGAAGACGAAGACCCGGTAGGCGCGATTTCGGCGTGACCACGCCGCAAACACAACGCGAGGGCCCTCGGCGCATTGCCGCCATGGGGGCCCTTGCTGTTGTATACGCGGCACTTGGATATCTGACCGAAGCAGCTTTCGCATCGCGGTCCCTGCCCGTGCGCGTATGGCCCTCCGGCGGTGTCGCGTTTGCCGCGATGCTGCTCGACCCACACCTGTGGCCAGGGCTCTTCGTCGGATGCATCTTCAACTCATCGGGCGGGCAGCTCGGGGTGGCTGGCCTCCTGAGCGAAGCCGTGGGCAAGGTTATGGCCGCAATCTGTGGCGTCGCGCTCATCAGACGCCTCGGTCGGTTTCATCCCGACCTCACCCATCCCCGGGACCTTCTGCTGCTTGCGGCGGGAGGGGCGTTGAATGCGTCGGTGAGCGCCCTCATCTGCACAACAACGCTTCTCTGGAGTCACATCGTTCCCAAGGAGGCCTATGCCGGCCTGCTGGTGGACTGGTGGCAAGGCGATCTTCTCGGCATCCTTCTGATGACTCCCTTTGTTCTCGTCTGGCGACGCATGCCCCGAGGCTGGCTCACCTCCCCTCGGGTGTTCGAGACCGCGGCCTGCTTCGGGCTTGCCCTCGTCACAGGCCACGTCATATTCATGGGAACAGGACCGAGCGAAAACACCCTTGGCGCCTTCAGCCCCATCATCTTCCTGTTCGTCACCTGGGCGGCCTGGCGATTTGGAAGACACGGCGCTCAGCTGGTGGTGGTGATGGCCGGGATACAAGGTCTCGTGGGCGCGGTGACGGGTTCAGGCTGCTTCCACGACGACATGCGTCAGAATGGCATGCTGAGCTTCTGGGTCTACATGTCTGCCCTCACCGTGGTGGGCATGACCCAGGCGCTGATCATCTTCGAGCGCAACGAAGCCGAGAACGAGCTGGCCGCGGCCAAGCGCGTCGCGGAAGACGCCAACGCCATGAAGAGCATGTTCCTGGCCAACATGAGCCACGAGATTCGCACCCCCCTCAACGCCATCGCCGGCTTCACCCATCTCGCCTTGCAGACCGATCTCACGCTCCGTCAGCAAGACTACCTGCAGAAGATCCAATCTGCTTCGAGAACCCTGCTCATGCTGGTGAACGATGTCATCGACGTCTCAAAGATCGAGGCCGGAAAGATGACCGTGGAGCGCATCCCTTTCGCGCTGAGCGACGTCATTGCGAACGTGTCTGACGTGGTCGCCCTCAAGGCGAAGGAGAAAGGGCTCGAGATCACATTCCGCGTCTCACCCGACGTTCCGCGTCATCTCATGGGTGACCCATTGCGCATCGGTCAGGTTCTGCTGAACCTCACGAGCAACGCGCTCAAGTTCACCGATCGTGGGAAGGTGGCGACCTCGGTGGAGGTGCACCGCCGCGAGGATGATCTCGTCTGGCTCTCGTTCTCGGTGCGAGACACCGGGATCGGCATCACGCCATCGCAGCAGACGCGAATCTTCCTGGCGTTCACACAGGCCAATGAGACCATCACGCGCCGATACGGGGGAACCGGCCTGGGGCTGTCGATCTGCAAGCACCTGGTGACCCTCATGGGAGGCGCCATGTCCCTCGAGAGCGAGCCTGGACTCGGAAGCACGTTCGTGTTCTCGCTTCCCTTCGAGGCCGCGGCGCTCCCCGCGCAGGACGAAAGCAACATCCGCCCTTCAATCGCGGGTCTGCGCGTGCTTGTCGTTGAAGACAACCCTATCAACCAGCGTGTGGTACGCGAGATACTCGAGGGCTTCGAGGTGCGTGTCGACGTGGCGTCGTCTGGTGCTGCCGCACTCGAGAGCCTCGGGTCCGCGGCGTTGCACGTCGATGCGGTTCTGCTCGACGTGCAGATGCCTGACCTCGATGGCTACGAGGTAGCGCGACAGGTGCGCCTGAACCCGCAGCTTGCCGATCTCCCCATCATCGCGCTCACCGCGCAGGCCCTGAAATCAGACCGAGACAAGTGCCTCGCGGCGGGGATGAACGCGTTCCTCACCAAGCCTGTCGATCCGGAGCAGCTTGTGTCATGCCTGGCGAGCATCATGAAGCCGGTCTCTGCGGCGCCTTCCACGCAATCTGCGGAGCCCGTCACGTCAACCAGCCGGAGCCGCTCCGACGGGCTTCCTGGCGTCGACCTTCTCGACGCACTGATGCGCCTCTCTGGCAACCAGCAGCTCTTGTTCGACCTGCTCCACGAGTTCGTTTCGCGCTGGAACGACGGAGGAGAGCGCATGCGCGCTGCCGTGGACTCCGGCGCCACCGACACCGCTCGACGACTGGCGCACCAGCTGGGAGACGCTGCGGCGACCCTGTCGATGCACGGGGTCGCTGCCGCCGCAATTGAGGTCGAAAAGGCCGACGACCCCAGCATCACGGTGGCCATCGAGCGTCTTCGGCACACCCTCGATCTTGTTCTGACAGGCCTCTCCACGCTGCAGCGCAACGCCGCGCCGCCCCCCACCGATCGCTGAGCTTCACGCGCTTCAGGCTCCTTTCAGGCCTGCACGCTAGCATGCGTGTCACAGCATTGGAGGTGCCCGATGATTGCTCCATACGTCACCGACGCCGGCCCCGCGCTTCGCCGCTTCCAGGCCCTTTCTGCCGATCTCGCGCAACACGGCGGATCTGCTTCGAGCAACCAGCCGGTGGCGCCGTCAGACGGTTACACCTCCGCTGAGATGTATCTTGGCAGCCGACTGGGCAAGAACGCCGAAAGTCCAGACGCCATCTACGTCATGAGCTATCGCACCGAGAGCGATGGGGAGCACATCCTCACAGAGACGTTTGTGCGCCGACGAGAGCCGAGCCTCCTCGATCGGGTGATGCGACGACCTGGGCCGGACAACGTCTACCACATCCTGCAAGAGTACGTGAGAGGGACCTCGGGAAGCCAGCTGGTCGACGCCGTTCTCGCGCGCTACGACCCGCGGCAGGCACAGCGAACCGAGCTCGCAGAAGAAGGGCGGGCTCTCGACCGCACCCGACAGCTCGAGTCAGAGACCGGGCTGCGGCTGCTCTGACGCCCGTTGCAAGGAACAGAGGCCCTCAGGGCAGGCCGGTCAGCACCCGCGGGAACATGTGGGGCAGCGCTGCCAGAAGCGCCCGGTGACCCCGAACCCGCTCAGCCAGAGGAATCTGTCGGGCCCCGGTCTCGACCACGATCACGCTGCTGGCTGCTGGCCCGGGAACGATCGCCCCTCCAAAAAGAATACGCCTGGCGGCGAGGAGCTCGTCGATCGAGCCATCGGCAGCCCCATCGACCACACCGCTGCGTATCGGCTCACCGAAACGGGTAACGCCTTCCAGGCAGAGGGAGACACCACCCGCGACCAGCGCCTCAACCGCCAGCCCGGCAATCGGATCGCCGGCCCCCAACGGTCCCTGGGCGTAGATGTAGCCCTCATCGAGACCGTCATCCTCGTGCAGGTCGATGACCAGCGCCGGAGGCCACGCCCGCGCCTTCGAGAGCACCCAGCGCGTGAGGGCATCGGCCTGAGGCGAGACGGGCGCGGGTGCCCGAGCGCCACCATCTCGAGACAGGAGCAGATGCTCGCTGTCACCCACGCTGCAGCCGGGCGGGTCGTCAGAGACCCGCGGGGCGTTCGGATAGCGCCAGCCGCGCACATACCCCAGGGGGTTGCACAGTGGAAGCACCACCAGGGGAACCGTACGCGCCAGCTCTCCAAGCGCATCGACGTGCTGGGCCAGCGCATTCGGCCCCGCGGGCTCTTCGCCGTGCACCCCCGTGATCAGCCACAGCGCACGGCCGCGCAGCGCGCTCGTGAAGCCTTCGCACGGCAGCGAGCGCGACGGCCCGTCGTCTGTGGCGACGGGCTCGACGAAAACCACCTCGGCGTCGAAGCCATGCGCCTCGGCAAGACGCTTGTGCGCCGTCTGAAGCGCCTCGAACGGCGCTCTGCCATCGACAGGCGGGGGCATCGCCATCACTGACGATGACCCGCTAGGGCGAGTAGACGTAGTCGGTCTGGCCGGCGCTGCTGAACGTGACGTAGTGCTGGTTCGTGAACGTCGAACCGCTGCTGTTCTTCCACGTGACGCGAACCGTGTAGCCACGACCCACAACGGCGCCGGTGCAGGCGAGGTCCTGCGAGGAGTAGCCCAGGTCGTAGTACCAGCTGTTCGACCAGCGGTTGGCGTAGTTGTTGTACTCCTGCACCTCGATCTTCGAGACGTAGTAGCGCACGCCCCCGTAGTAGTAGGTGTAGGCGCGAACATAGAGCGTGCCCGTGGTGGGCCCGGGCGACGTGGAGGTGAGCTGGACGTACACCGAACGGGTCTGGTTGGCGTACACCGTGATGGTGCCGCGCGCCGTGGTGTAGCCGCTGAGCGAGACGGTGACCGAGCGCGTGCCGGCGGGCACGTTGTAGAGCGCGAAAGACCCGTCAGACAGCGAGGTGGTCGACTGCCCGGAGTCGAGGCTCACGCGCGCGTTGCGAAGGTTCGCGCCCGTGGACGATCTGACCACGCCCACCACGGTTCCCGTGGGGCCGGCAGCGGCCGTGCGCTTCCGCGATGCGCTGGCAGCGGTGGCAACCAGGTTCAGATCGCAGGCCTGCACCGCGAACACCCAGCGCGCGCCGTTCGCGGCCACGCGGGCCGTCTTCAGCGTCTCGACAAAGGGAGCGCCCTTGTCGAGTCCGAACGCCGAGGCGCGAAGCAGGGGGTCAGCGCCGTCAGCAGCCGCTTCGACAGCGCGCGACGCATCGCCCTCAGACACCGTGGCCCACGACCAGGAGATCGCGAGATCGAAGGGATTGCCCACCAGGTTCCAGCCCTGCTGCAGCGGTACCGCCACCTCGTCGGCGGTCTGCCGCTCTCCATAGACGGTCACGCGCCCGGGGGCCTCGAGGTAGACGAGATAGCCCAGCCGCCCGTCGACAGCCGAAGGCTCAGCGGCCGCGTCGAGCGCAGCCCAGGCCCCATCGCGCCACGTGTAGAGCTGATGGGTGAGACCGCTGATGGCCTCGATGCGCGAGAAGGGGAACGAGACAAGGCTCCATCCGGCTGGCAGGTCGAGGGTTGCAGTGGCGGTGGACGAGGCGGCTGCAGCCGCGCCGCGCGCGACCGTGCTCGACCGCGCTGCCATCGTGGGCAGGGCGGGAGGCGCACTCGTCTCCGCGACGGCCGATGACGCCGCTGCGGAGCTGCTGCCCGACGATGTCGGGACACCCGATTGCGTGGAGGTTCCACCGCCGCACCCTGAGAGCAGGGTGACGAGGGCGATGAGGGCGACGAGGTGCGAGAGAAGAAAGCGACTTTTCATGCTGGCCCCTCTGGTTGAATCTCTCCCTCCCCATCTCCTTCTCACGACATGGTTCCCATCGGTACATTGCCGGGATGTGAACGAATCGACAGCGAAGCGCGCTCAGGGCCGGGGCTGCGGGAGCTTCTCGGCCAGCTTCACCATCGACTTGTCGATGATCTCGCATGCGCGCTTCATGGCCGCGGCCGTCATGTCGTCACCGGTGAAGAAGGGCATGTCGATCTTGCGTGCCTCTTCGGCCAGAACCACACCCTGCCCGTCGACCACGATGAACGTGCCGGTGATCGCCCCTTCGTCTCCCACGAAGCGAGCCCGCACGACACAGTCGGCGTTCCGATCATCGATGAGCATGCGCGCGGCGGGCACGCGCTCGGCGAGACGGCTGCGGATGCGGCTCTGCAGCACCAGGTCATCGAAGTTGATCACCTTCTGGCTGTAGTGGTTCGACACGTACGACGAGCGCATGTAGTTGCGCACCTCGACCA
>RGZZ01000198.1 GCA_010028905.1 Pseudomonadota bacterium
GCCCCGCCTCGAGCCCCAGCTGGCCGCTGAGCCCGAGCTTTCCCTGTCGACCGCGACCCACGAGCCGTCGCATCCGCTGCCTGCCGTGGTGCGCATCACCCAGCCCTCACCCTATCTCGGCGGACCTCACCCCGATCCTGTTCTGCAGCGGCCCGAGCGCGAGCTCTCGGCAGACGCCGTCCTCGATGGCCTTGCCCGCTATGCAAGCCACCTGCGGGCGGGCAGACCGTTCTCGCGAGGAACGCGGCGGGGAGTGGCGCTGCCCGCGCCCGCCCCCAGCGCGTGGATGTCGCCGCTGGTGAAACCCTCCGAAGGGGAGCGCGGCTTCGACGAAGGTCTGGAGCTCGACTGGGCGCGCGCCCACGACCTCCACTCGGGTGACGTCATCGCCGTCCCCGCCGATCTGGTGTACGAGGGAGCCCCAAGAGACGGTCTTCCTCGAGACTGCGCCGCCCTGCCTTGCGCGCACCCGAGCCTGAATGTCTCCGTGCGGTGGGCGCTCTCACGCGTTGCTGAGGACGACGCGCTGATGGTCACGTGGCACGTCGGTTGCGCGCCTCGACGCGTGTCTGCGCGCCATCTGCCCGAGGCCTGGCGCGACGCCCTCGACGACGCGCGGGAGACCGGCGCGCAGATCGAGATCATCGACATCGGAAACGACCTGGGGATACCCGTTCTCGCTGTCATCGGAAGGCACCAGGGACGATGGTTCCACGGCTGCGGCGCGAGCTGGCAGGCAGAGCGGGCGCTGCGCGCCGCGTGGGCCAGGGCGATGGCAAGCCGCGCGCGCGCGCTTCCCGACCCGGGAGCCCCCGCCGACTTCCTCTTCGAAGGACCGGAGTCCGCGATGCCGGAAACCGTGCCGAGCGGGGTGACCGACCCCATCGACACGTGGCGTCACACACTCGGCCTGCGAGGGATGCAAGGGCTGTGGATCGACATCACCCCACCGGATGTTGCCGCCGCCGGCATCGTGGTGACACGCGCCTGGATCGCGGGAACCCTTCCCCGCCCTCCTGTGACCGCGCGTCTCGGCATCGACCCCACAACCTTTGCCTCCACCCGCGCGGGCGCCCGGCTGATGGCGCTTGCCCAGCACGCGCGAGGAGGCGATGAAGCGCTTCGCGCCGACGATCTGAACCTCACCCCGCACCCCTTCGCCTGATCCCGTGTCGTCGCCGTCGCTGCCGCCCGCCGAGTCGGCTCGAACCGAGCACACGAGCAGCCCCTCGCGGCTTGCGCTCTTGTTCGATCTGACACTGATCCTTGCCCTCTCCGCGGGGGTCACGTGGTTGAACGTGGCCTGGGCAATCCACAACCAGGCGCCTCCGCTGAGCGACGACAACAGCCATCTCTTCAACTCGATACAGATGCTGTGGCAGGTGCCAGCATGTGAGCGGCCGACCGCCCTGTGGCTGCTGTACCCTGGCCACTATCCCCCGCTGGCCTACCAGATGACGTTTATCTTCTACCGGTGGTTGGGACCCCACACGTGGGTTGCCATCGCCAGCTTCTTCCCCTTTCTCGCCATCATGGGGCTCAGCATGTACGGCATCGGCGTGGGGCTCGGTCGACGCGCAACGGGCCTCATCTGCGCCCTGGCCACCCTCTGCTCTCCCGTGGTGCTCGATCACGCCCGCACCTACTTCCTCGACCTCCCTTCCACTGCCATGCTCGCTCTCTCGCTGTGCGCACTTCTCTACAGCCGGGGCTTCAGCCGTCGCGGGTGGAGCCTGCTCTTCGGCGTCTCGATGGCGCTGGGAATGCTCTCGAAGTGGACCCATCCCGCCTTCGTGCTCCCCCTGTTGCTGTACACGTTGCACGGGGCGCTCACCCACATGTACGAGGAACGCTGGCCAGGCCTTCTCGTTGCGCTCATCATGGCGGGAACGGTGATGACCATGGGGCTCTACGTCCTCGAGTCTCCCGGGGTGTTCGACGGCAGTGATCTCACCCACGGGCCCTCGTTTCGGTGGACACCCTGGCTGCTGTGCGCAGGCCTGCTCATCATCGGGCTGGGCTCGCTCCGGCGTGCCGTGAGAACGCACCCGCACCTCGAGACCCTGGCAAACCTGCTTGAATCGTTCTGGCTGTCGGCCATGGCGGCCTGGCCCTGGTACTACTACAACGGCGAGCGCGTACGGGAGAAGATCGTCTACCAGGCACACGTCCAGGTTGACACCAGCCACGGCTGGATGACCTACCTGCAGGACACATCGATGATGGTTCACGGGGCACCCATGCTGCTCGTCGCGGGAATCGCGGTGGGGCTCTCCCTCCCGCGGCTGCGGGCCTTCACGGCAATCTTCGCCGCCAGCGTGCTGATCGACATGGCGCTCACCGCGCGGCTGCCCGCGGACAGTCGCTACTTCATGCCGGCGGTGACCTGCGTGGTCCCGCTGGCCCTGGTCTGGACCGCGCATCTGCAGGAGCTGGTGAGCGCTCCGCTGTCGAAGCGCCTGGCGCGCGCATTCGGCGTGTCGGTGCTGTTGCTGGTGGCCATCACCTGCCTCTGGCAGGTCACCGCCTCGGAGTGGCGACATCGCGGATTCCGCGGGCTCGATGGCCCCAGCCGCGAGCAGGCGCGAAACGACCGTGTGTACCTGGGGGCGCTCCCCGTGCTTCCCGCCATGCCCGTGCCCGGAAGCTTCCCCTATGATGAGGTGCTCGACGCCGTCGGCGCCCTTGATCGATCACCGCAGCGATGGGTGGGTGTGCTCGAGAGCAGCGACGATGCGTCACGCTTCCAGCCACGCTCGTTCCTCTATCACGCCGCGATGCGACAGATGCCCCTGTTCGTCGTGGAGACGTCCGACGCGCTCGAGCACGGCGACAACGTCCACGACATAGAGCAGGTGAAGACGTTCCTCGTCATCCATCGCGACCTCGACAGCCGCAAACGTCTACTCGAGTCGGCCATGGCACATGGCTGGCTCCCCAGGGGCACGCGCGAGAGAGGGCGCTTCACGTTCTCACCGGACTACGTGGTCGAGATTCACGCGAGCGCACAATCACTGAAGGCAACATCGCCATGAGACATCGCCCTCTGCCATCGATAAAAGGGACGGAGCGCGCCATCTTCCTGATGGTGGCCCTCATCGCGCTGCTCATACAAGGGCTCTGCCTGGCCTGGCTGTGGCGTCAGACAGCCCAGCGACGGCCTCCACAGACGAAGGCCGTTGCCGCTGCTCCTTCAGCGAAAGACGACGAAGTACTCTCGATCGTAGAGATCGTGCTTGCTGTCGAAAGCGAATCCCGCTGTCAGAAAGCCTGACTGGAGACGCTCCATCGAGACCTTGCCGCGAAGCGGATCGTCCTTGACCTCGATCACCGCCACCTTGCCGCCCGGCTTGAGGGCCCTGCGAATCGTTCGCAGACAGGCAGCCGACGAGGGATCTCCTTCCACGATGAAGTGGGCCTCACAGAGAAAAGCCCAATCAACGCTTGCCGGCGGAAGGCAGACATCGTCGAACTTCGATTCGACGAACTTGATGTTCGTGTGTGCCGGTGGGTCCTTGACCATGCGATTTTGCATGAACTCGAGGGCGTGCGCATCGATGTCCACGGCGAGCACCTTGCCAGACGACCCCACCGCCTTTGAGAAGACCCACGTGAAGTATCCGGATCCCGCGCCGATGTCGGCAATGACGTGTCCCTCCTTCAAGCCCAACCGTCGAACCACCTCGTCAGGCTGCTGGGTCTCGTTGCGCGTTGGATCAAGGTAGCTGTTCAGCACGTCATCAGACTGCAGCTCGCGCGCCGACGTCGACTTCGCCGCAGCGGGCGGGGAGGTCGTCGCCGTCGGGCCATCAGCGCGCGAGCACCCTGAAGAGAGCGTCAGGATCATCACTGCGAAGAATGCGACGAGGAGAGCGCGAGCCAATCAGTGCCCTCCAGACGACGGAGAGCCGCTCGAAGTCGGCGCTCCCTTCGAGGCCGGAGCGCCGCTGGCTGCCATGGGCGCCTCTTCCGAAGACCCCGGCGAGGCGTCGCCCGTTACCGGCGCACCGCTCGCGGAAGGCGCACCGCTCGCGGAAGGCGCACCGCTCGCGGAAGGCGCACCGCTCGCGGAAGGCGCGCCGCTTGCACTGCCCGGCATGAGCGGAACGCCGCTTGCGCGCAGCGGGAGCTTCTCGACGTGGAACGACCCGACGACGCGCTCGAAGACCGGAGCGCCTTCCTTGATCTCGGTCTCATCGCCGGCAAGGAAGACCCCGTAGGCCGTGGTCTTCGACCGCACGATGACGGCCTCCGCCACGTAGTTGTCAAAGCCAGCGGCCGTGGGCACGCGGCACAGGTAGCGCCGCCGCACGGCCTCGCGGCCATTGAGGCGCGTCTTCTTCTCTGAGCCGCCAACCACGGAGTGGTCGCCGAGATAGCTGTACTCAGCCTTCTCGATCTCGGCCTCAGAGCTGCTGCCGTAGAGGCCGAACGGGATGACCACGATGGAGAGCGTCTTGTGCGTCGGAGACTGCAGCAGTCGCGCCGCACCGAGAGGCGTCATATCGGGCGGGATGGAGAGGCGCCACGCCGTCGGGTACTCGAACCAGTACTCATAGCTGGGGTTCGCGCAGACGGCCCACTCCTTCGCAGAGGGTGCGATGGGCGTTCCCGCCTTCACCTCGAAGATGGTGGGAGGTGGCGCGCCGCTGCCGTTCTTGATGCCGGGAGCCCCCCCGGGCGTTGCACCGGAGTCGCCGCGGCGCCCCAGCACGACGATTCCCCCGATGACGATGATGAGCGCGGCGACGAGCACGATTGCAATCCCCCCGGATCTGCGACCAGGCTCATTGGACGAATCTGGAGATGGTTCGGAAGACGGATCAATCAACATGCCCTCGATTATATCAGCGCGCAGGCAAAGGCACAAGAATGGCGATTGCCTGCACGGCGGAGAGGCGCTACAATAAGCGCCATGTCATCGCACCACACCGACGAGGCCGCACCCTCAGAGCGGCTTGCCAACGTCGCCCGCACGGCTGGGGCCGCCATCGTGTTCACGTGCATCGCGCTGTGGTGCGTTCGCGGCGTTCTTCCACATTTCCAGGATGCCTACACCGGCGGCGGCGAGATCGAAGGGTGGATGTGGCGCTACTGGTGGATGAAGCGACTCATCGTTGATGCCTGGAACCACGCGGGCGCTTCCTACGCGGTGCGCACGGCGCTGGTGAGCGGTTCCTATCCGGAGACCGGAAATGTCTTCGACCTCCAGGCGCTCTCCATGCCGCTCGATGCCTGGCTCGGCAATCCGGCCCACTACAACGCGAAAGTGATTCTGATGCTGGTTCTCGACGGCCTGGCAGGCTACTTCCTGGCACGCCTTCTCGTCGACGACTGGGCGGCCTCGGTGCTGTGCGGGTTCACCATGGCATTTGCCGCCTACGTGCTGCTCGAGATCGACACGGGGCGCATCCGGCAGGCCCTGGTCTTCCCCCTTCCCATCTACGCCTACGGGCTGATGCGCGTCACCGCAGATCGCACCTCGCTGGGCTGGGCCGCACTGGCGGGGCTTGCCTTCGGGCTGTGCTCGTCGGTCTTCCTCTTCTACGGGATGAGCGCGGCGTTCATGACGGCGATCTGGCTGGTCTGGCTCGCCTGCCCCCCACCGGCCACCGCGCAGGCGAGCGCGCCGCAACGCGCGCAGGCGCTGCAGGCCCGCGTGCGCTACGTTCTCCTCGCGGCCGCCAGCATCTTCGGCATCGCGCAGTGCGCCATGCTCGGGGTCACGCCCGCCGCGGTGGGCGGGCTGGTGATTGCCCTGCTGGGCGTGACGTGCGCGGTGCTGGTGCGTCGCGACGGGGCTCGAAGAGGCGCGCAGATCGCTCTTCTGCTCGTCGTGGCCCTGACGTCATCGCTGCCCTACGCCACCTGGTACCTCCAGCAGGCGTTCGTGCGCCATCAGGCATTGCCGGAGGTCTCGTGGCAGCGCTCGTTCCCAACCCTCGAGAACCTCGAGAACCCCCACAACGTCCACAGCTCTGATGACGCGCTCATGAACTCGATGCAGCGCTTCCGCAGCGACTCGGTGAGCTGGGACCTGCTCTTCCTGACACAGTACCCGCGCGCCGTTCCCCTCGCGTTGACCGTGCTCGTCCTGGGCGGGCTGGTGCTCATCCCACGACGCCCGTGGCTCTTCGTGGCCTTCGCGGCGCTGGGCTATGCCCTGAGCCTGGGCCCCTACCTGAAAGGTGGCGTGAGTGAGGCGTACCTGGCCCGTCCCCACGGAATCAAGCTGCCTCAGGCGTGGTTCTTCGAATATGTGCCCTTCTTCTCTCGCCTCTTCTCACCCATCCGGATGGAAGGGCTCTTCCTCACGGGGTTCGGCGTGGTCGCAGCCTGGTCGGTGGCCATGCTCTTCCGGCGCCTCCGCCTCCCCGTGTGGGCACGCGTGGTCATGGTGGGCGCGATCATCGGCAGCAGCCTCTGGCAGATGGAGGGGGCCGGCGCGATTCCGCTGAGCCATACGCTCCTGCGCGTGCCCGAGGTCTATCCGGCCATCGCGAGCGCCGAAGGGGACGGAGTGATGGAGCTTCCCCTGCGAGAGGGAGACTACGTCAACTACTACCAGATCTTCCACGGCAAGCGGGTTCTCGACGGCTGGGCGACCGGCAGCATTCCCGAAGGGTATCCGCAATCGATCACGCGCTGGCTAGCCGAGAACCCCGGAAACCTCACCCGTGACAATCGGTTCCTGCACTGGCTTCGCACGAGCAACGAAGGAGAGTCTGACGAACCGGCGGGCTACACGGCCGACGACGTGAAGGCCATCGCGACGTACGGATACCGCTGGGCCCTGCTGCACGAGCGAGGCTGCTACATCGTGCGTGGCGCCAACGGCCATGAGCACTACCTCTATATGCGGCGGATTCTCGACGCGCGCTTCGGAAAACCCGTGAAGGTCGCAACGGAGCGGGTTCGAGAGAGGTTCGGAGAGTCAGCGCAGCCGGATGCGGAAGGGCTCTACGGCTGCGAGGTGGTTCTGTACGACCTTCAACCCCTCACGCGCTGACGCAGGTCTCGCCGTCTGCGTGGAAGACCGCGGTGCGCTCAGCGCCGGCGCATCGGAGGACGGCTGCGCACGGGGACCGGGATGAGGCGTGGCTGGGGGGGCTTCTGCCCCGCAATCAGCGACTTGAGGGCGCGCTCGATGCAAGCAACGATGTCAGACCACTTCACTCGGGTATCATAGCAGAGATCGAGACGGGCATCAATGCGTGAGGCCCACCACGATGCGCCTGCCACCCGGAAATGAAGAGAACCGTGCCGTGGCACGGTTCTTTCTGGTGGAGACGATGGGATTTGAACCCACGACCCCCTGCGTGCAAGGCAGGTGCTCTCCCGCTGAGCTACATCCCCAGGTGGGGGCGCCGAGCCCGCCGTGTTGAGTGGTGGGGTTGACTGGATTCGAACCGGTGACCTCGTCCTTATCAGGGACGCGCTCTAACCAACTGAGCTACAACCCCGCATCGTGGAGCGGTTGTCAGCAACAACCTTCCAAAAGCAAAAGGGAGTATAGCACACGCACCAGGGGGTGTCAATAGACGCCACATCGGCGTGGTGACGAGGCTCAGCGCTGTTCGATGAGGCTGATGAGCAGCGCTTCGAGCACGCGCACAGCGGTCTCGATGTGCTCGGGGTGCGGAAGCTCTCCCTCTTCCTCGCCCTCTTCCAGCACCTCGAGGACGGGCACACGCAGGTCGGAGGTGCAGACCCACCCATGGGAACGCACATCATCGAGCAGCACCTGCGAGACCTCTTCGGCAGGCGAGTACGCGATGAGCAGGCGCAGGGGCTGATGGGGGCCTCTGATCTCGATGGTGGGCTCCGCGTCGTCCGGCGTGATGCTCACCTCTACAGACGACGCGCCAGGCGCGCTGATCTCGAGGGTCTGCTCAGCCCACCCGTACTGCTGATAGAACTCGGTGGCCAGCTGGAAGAGGCGCCCCACCATCTCCGGGGTGACGTTCTCCACATCGAGGAAGGAGTCGATGTGCGGCTCGAGAACGAGCTCATCGAGAATCGGGTTCAGATCGTCGTCGTGGCTGCGCTGCACGAGGTCGATGCGCAGCGCGTCGAGCACAGGGCGTATCAGCTCCTTGTCGCGCTCGGTTCCGACCGCCACCACCGCAGGGATCATCGGGCGCCAGTCGTGACCCTCGCACTCGATGGCGTGAATGAGCTCCCACGCCATCGCCTCCGGGTCGCTTCCGGTCGGAAGCGTCGTCGTGCAACGCGTCTCCCGCGTCTCGCGGTCAACCCACAAGATCACGTCGAGAGGCCCGTCCTTGGGCGTGAACCCGAACGGTCGACGAGCACCTATCCAGTAGGCGGGGGAACGGGGGATTCGCTTGTGCGCCAGCCGGTGGATGGCGTCAGCCAGGGATTCTTGTCTCTTGTGCGCGGACATGGCTGCTCTCGTGGCGGGAATCGGGGTCGACGCGCATCCGCGGGGACGCGCGCCGCCGCTGTCATGGACGCCGCCGCCGAGAACCGTGTTTCGCGACCCGGAGAGACCCTCCTTCGCGCAGGTGGGGCTGCAGCCTTCAGCGCCCGCTGTCGAGGCGACGAACCGAACGCGCCGGGCAGCCCACCACGAGCGTGTCATCGTCGACATCGCGAACCACGACCGCGCCCGCTCCCACAACGGCGCGCGCCCCGATGCGCACCGCCTGGATGACGGTGGCACCGATGCCCACGAAC
>RGZZ01000199.1 GCA_010028905.1 Pseudomonadota bacterium
CGAGCGGCGACCTCGCACTACGACGCGTACGTGCTCTTCATGGAGCGGGCGCTGCAGATCGCCCGAACCGGAGGCGTGGTGAGCCTCATCACGTCGAACCGCTGGCTCTCCCAGCGATACGGCGAGGGGATACGTCGCGTGCTCCTCGAGAATCGCCTCGAGGGGGTGCTCGACCTGCGCTTCCACACCTTTGGAGACGCGGCCGTGGAGACGAGCATCATTCTCGTGCGCAAGCGACCGCCCGCCCCTGGGGAGCGCACGGTGCTCGATGTGATCACGTCTGCCGACGCCTATGGTTCCATGAGCCTGCGTGGTCGCGCGCGGGTTCCGCAGGCAAGCCTCGAGCCCAGTGGATTCCGCTTTCACGTGAAACCAGGCGAGCAGGCGCTGGCCGAGCAGATGCGCGCGCGGGGGACGCCGCTCGCTGAGCTCGCGTTCGTCACCCTGGGCATGGTCTTCCACGATCCACGCGCGGGCGGCCAGCGCAAAGCCGCGTTCATTCGCCCGACGCGCAGGGGACGATTTCGGCAGAGGTTGCTCGACGGGGTTCACGTCGATCGATGGCGCGCCTGTGGCGAGGTCTGGCTCGACTATCGTCCGGATCTGCACCGCGAGCCGCGCTTTCCGGAGCTGTTCGCAGCCGAGAAGGCGCTCTGTCGTCGCATTCTCGGACGGGGCGCCATTCGCGCAATGGTCGACGACGAGGGGTGCTTCTTCTCTGACAATGTGGTCGGCGTTGTGCCGTATCACGCCATCGCCGAGGCGCAGAGCCGCACCGCAAAGCGCGTGTGCACACCTGCGCGGGTGTCACGGAGCCGGGAGGTGCACCCGCACTACCTTGTGGCGCTGCTCAACAGCCGCTTGTTCACGTGGTACTACCAGACACACCTGGGGTTTGGCATGCATCTCTACCCCGCGCATCTCAAGCAGATGCCCATCGTCGTCGCTTCGGAAGAAGAGCAGGAGACCCTTGCCGCGCTGGCTCGTCGCGCTCGTGCCGGTGGGCCAGCGGCCGCGGCGATCGAGGCCGACATCGACGCACGGGTCGACGCGCTCTACGGGCTATGACTCTTCTTCCGGCGCGCTCGCCGGCGACGCCGCTTCATCGCGCACCCGCGCGGAGAGCATCTGCACGGAGTGCAGGCGCTTGTTGGCTTCCCACACGCTGCGCGTGCCTTCGATCAGGTGGTTCTTCTCCTGGTCGTCGACGTAGCAGCGATAGCGTGAGAGCCCCTGGCGGAAGTACTCCACCGCTTCCTTGAACTGGGCATCGATCTGCTCGTTCAGGGAGGCGATTCCGGCCAGCTGCTCGCGCTGGTCGGCGGGAACCGCGTCGCTCTTGACCTCAGGCTGTGCGCCCACGGTCGCGGCGTGGCGTTCAACCACCTCTTCGAGCCAGTTGAGCTCAGCCTCGAACTGCTCGAGGCTGATGTGACCTTCGGCCACCTCGTTCACGGCTTTGAAGATGCGCTGGATGTTCTCGCCGACCGGGATGTCTTCTTCACCGCTTCGGGCGGATGACATCTGCTCGGAGAACTCGAGGGTGCTCATGACGCCGGTCTCGGCGGGCTGGAGCAGCCGTGCACCGCACTTCTCGCAGGTGCGGCGGTCGCGCTCGTTGTACGCGCTGCAGCGCACGCACAGGATCTTGCCCTCGCGGTCGGCCAGCTCGGCAAACGCTTTCTGGGCCTCGTCGAGACGCTGCATGGCCTCCACCAGCTGCTTGGAGGCGGTTCCGAGCAAGAAGCCCTCTCTTGTCTCGAAGAAGCGATAGTACGTGTCGAGGGCCTGCTCTTCAAGCTCGAGCGCGGTTCTCACGCGCGCGGCCTCTTCCTGGATGAGCACCGACTCGATGTGGCCGCGCGCCGTGGCCTCGAACTGGCGCCGAAGGTTCTCGAAGTTGCCCTTCAGCTGGTCGAGGGCGTCGCGCAGGTACTGCTCGGGAATGCTGCCGGAGGCGTATTCGACGGCCATGTTGATGACGAAGTTGGCCATGGGCGACTGGGTCGGCCCCTGGGTGCGCATGCGCATCTGGATCTGGGGGATCAGATCGCGGATCTCTGTGAACGAGGCGCGCAGGTCTTCCATGCCCTTCTCGAGGAGCTCGGCACGGCCTTCCTTCACGAAATCGAGCAACATGCCGCAGGCGTCGGCATTGCGCTTGTACGATGCAAGCAGGAGATCGCGCTCTGCGGAGGGCTTCTGCTGGCTTGCCTGCTGATGCGCGATCTCAGCCAGGCGTCGGGCGCGGTCAACGGCGCTGTGGAAGTTGCCATCGCGTTCGATCTCGCCAGACCTGACGCGCTCGTAGAGCTGGTGGATGAAGTTGTAGTCCGGGATGTCAGACGGGCCCATGGCGACCAGGGCCTGGTTGCGCAGGTTGAACAACCCGTCGTTGAGCAGGAAGCTGGCGCGGCGGATGAGCTCGCCACCGCGCACCAGGGTGTAGGTCTGCTTGTCGGTGAAGTGCTGCTCGACGGTGGTGAGCCCGCCCTCGTAGAGCGTCACGGCCTGGCCGACCGCCTGGATCTGGGGGGCGCACGCCTCGCGCACGGGAGGCTGCAGGCCCTGCACCGTCTCGCTGATCTCAGCGCGCAGCGACGCCAGCTCGGTGTTCGCCCGCTCGAGCACGGGTCTGAGGATGTTCGCATCCTTGCCGTTGTTCACGACCTCCATGATGGCGTCGAGAATGGGATTGCGCGCTTCCCCCTGAGCGGATGTGCCCTGTGCCATGACTGCCTCCTGGAACGGCTTCGATGCGCTGGTCTGGCCCGGAATTCAAATGCCGACGCAGCAGTTCCTGCTACGTCGGCATTCGCGGGTGGTCTACCCGAGGGTCACGTCAGGCGGCGCGCATCCACCAGTTCTGGTTGGGCCACGCCGTTTGCTGCGGCTGCTCGAGCACCTTGATGTCGCGGTTGTGCGGGGTGACCGAGAGGTCGTCGGCCTGCTTGAACAGGTTGCGGTACACGAGGGCGCCGCTCTGGTCCTGGCCGAAGTAGGCCGTCTCGCCCGCTGCCTGGTGCTGGGCATCGTAGGCGGTCTGGTAGGGGTTGAAGTTCACGCCCTGGATCTGGTTGCCGTTGTTCTTGATGCGGATCTCCTGCGCGCCGTCGTAGATGGCGGTGTTCTCGATCAGACCGTTCGCGGAGGTCGCGTTCATGGTGATGCGGGTGCCGTCACCCAGAACCATCGTGCGGGTCTTCTCTTCCCAGTCCTTGACGTGCTGGCCGTCAACGTTCTCGTGCGGGTCACCCCAGTGCTGCACCGAGTGCTTGCCGCTCGGGTCGGTGACAGTGACCGTGTGGCCGTTCACCTGAACCTTGTAGCCGCCGCTGGTGGTGTAGGCGATGGGCTGGCCGTTGCCCTGCTGGGTCAGCTGGCCGCCCTGGTTCTGGGGCGGCTGATTGCAGGGCGGGTAGCAGCAGCCCTGCTGCTGCGGAGGCGGGAAGCACCCCGCGAAGCCCATCATTCCGAAGCCGCCCATCTGCGGGAAGCCGTAGCCGCCGCCAGGGAAGCCGCAGCCGCCGAAGCCGCCGAAGCCGCCGGGCATTCCGCCAGGCATTCCGTAGCCGCCGAAGCCGCCGCCCGGGAAGTAGGGGGCGTAGGGAGGGCACTGCGGGGGCTGCTGGTTCGCGCCCTGAATCGCATTGCCGAACAGCGCGCCGAGAGCGCCACCCGCGAGGGCTCCAACGGGGCCGCCGATTGCGAAGCCCACGAGGCCGCCTGCGATGGCACCGCCCCAGCCGCCGACATTGTGCTGAGAACCGCTCATTCCGGCTGCAGCGGCGCCCACGCCGATGCCGAATCCTGCGACCGCTCCGATGGGGCCGCCCACGAAGAATCCACCGACTGCTCCGATTGCGCCTGCGCCGAGTGCGGAAAGCCAGCTCATCGTTTTGATTCCTCCACTTTGCTGCCTGGTCGACGCTGCGGTCCGCGCGTTTGGCGGGGGGTGCGCTGCGTCGCTGACTTGTTGTTGAGATTATCACCCCAGAAGGCCGATTGTCTAGGGTTTGCGGGCAGGTTTAACCGAACATTTACAACGGTAACATCTTGTTAACATCTGGCGGGTTGCGCCCCCTGTCCGGGACGTGCCTCAGGCCTTGCAGGGCCGGTCTGTTCGCCGGCCAAGAACCTCCTGATGGAGATCTGTTCGCGCCCGCTGCCTCCAAGGGTTCATCGGTCGCTGCTGGCTTTTGTGCTGGTGGCCTTCGCGCTCGGGCTCCAGGGCTGCGCCCGGACCGAGGCTTCGGGGGTGCACCTGTCGTGGATCGCCAATCGCGACGACAGCGGTTTCGAGCACGAGCTCTTGCGCCGCTTCGAGCGCGCCCATCCGGACATCACCGTCTCCCTCGTCGAGATGTCGCACGACACCGACAACATCCACAACCAGTACGCGACCTACCTGGTCTCTGAAGACGACGCCATCGACCTGTACGGCATCGACGTCATCTGGCCGGCCGAGTTCGGGTCGGCGGGATGGGCGCTTCCGCTCGACGACTGGCTGTCTGCCGAGGCGCGGGCCGAGTTCCTGCCGGGCCCTCTGGCGGCCTGCTCCTACCGCGGTCACCTGTACGCGCTGCCCTGGTACAGCGACGCAGGCATGCTCTACTATCGCAAGGATCTCCTCGAGGAGAGCGGCGTGACGCCGCCCACCACCTGGAGCGAGCTGACCTCGGCGTCGCGCCGGCTGCGCGCGCGGGGACGCAGCGGATTTGTGTTCCAGGCGGGGCAGTATGAGGGCCTGGTGTGCAACTTCCTCGAACATGCCTGGGGCAATGGAGGCGACGTGCTCGACCGCGATGGTCGGGTTGTGCTCGACAGCCCCCAGAACGAAGAGGCCCTTCGACGCATGATCGAACTGATCGGAACCGATGGGGTGGCCCCCGCTTCGGTGGTCACCTTCCGTGAAGACGAGTCGCTCCGCTTCTTCCAGAGCGGTTCGGCGGTGTTCCTGCGCAGCTGGCCCTACGTCTGGGGGCTCACGCAGAAGCGGGGGGAGTCCCTTCTCGGCAAGGTGGGCATCGCGCCCGTGCCGCACGCCGATGGCGCGGGGCATCGCTCGGCCGGCTGCCTGGGGGGCTGGAACCTCATGGTCTCGCGGTGGTCGAAGCACCCGCGCGAGGCGTTCCTGCTGGCCTCCTTCCTCACCTCGCCTGAAGCGCAGCGCGAGCGGATGCTGGCCACCGGTCAGCTGCCCACCCGCATCGCTCCCTACAGCGACGCGGAGGTTCGCAAGGCTCATCCCGAGATGGCCGACCTCCTGGCGGTGTTCGAGGGGGCCCGCCCGCGACCGGTCACGCCGCACTACTCGAAGCTGTCAGACTGTCTGCAGATCGAGCTGCACCGCGCCATCTCCGGCGAGGTCGACGCGGGGGGGGCGCTGCGTGCCGCCGCCGCCCGCCTGCGTGCCCTCCCCGGATTCGAGGCCGCCCAGACGAGCCGCGCGCCGGCTGCGGCAGCGGGACGCCCATGACGTCGCCTCGCCCGGAGATCGACGAGCGACGGCTGGGCATCTGCATGGTCGCGCCCGCCGTCATCATCGTCGCTGTTGTGGCGCTCGCCCCGATTCTCGAGGCGGTTCGCCTCTCGCTCCATCGCGTTCAGCTGCAGTTCCCGGATCTCGGGCAGCCGTTCGTGGGGCTCGACAACTATGCCGCCCTCGCGCGTGAGCCCCGCGTGTGGAGCGCCCTGCACACAACCTTCACCTTCACCCTCGTCACGGTCTCCCTTGAGCTCGTGCTCGGGACCGGTCTTGCCCTGCTGCTCCATCGCGCCTTCTTCGGCCGAGGGCTGGTGCGTGCCGCCGCCCTCGTGCCCTGGGCGTTCACCACGGTCGTGGCGGCCTTGCTGTGGAAGTTCATGTACGACGCCGACTACGGCATCGTCAACGCGCTGCTGCTGCGCGCCCACGTGGTGGCCGAGCCGGTGGCCTGGCTGGCCACGCCGCGCAGCGCCCTGCTCTCGCTCATCGTTGCCGACGTCTGGAAGACCACCCCGTTCATGGCGCTGCTCATCCTGGCGGGCCTGCAGAGCATTCCCGCAGATGTGCTTGAGGCGGCCCGCATCGACGGCGCGTCTCCGCTGACCGCGTTCTTTCGCGTGACGCTGCCCCTGCTGCGGCCCACCCTGCTCGTGGCGCTTCTCTTTCGCACCCTCGACGCGTTCCGCGTCTTCGACATGGTGTTCGTGCTCACGCGCGGCGGACCCGGCAACGCCACGGAGTCGATCTCGTACCTCACGTATCTCACCCTCTTCCGGCAGTTCGACTTCGGCATGGGGTCCGCGCTCGCCGTGGTGACGTTCGCGTGCGTGCTGCTGGTGTCGTTCATGTTCATCCGCGTGCTGGGCGCGCGCCCGTCATGAGGCGCGCGGGGGACGCGGCCTTCGGCCTGCTCGTGCTCGTGGCGCTGCTCTCGCTGCTGCTGCCCTTTGCGGTGGTGGTGAGCACGTCGCTCAAAGCGCCGGGAGAGCTGCTGCAGAGAGCCCAGGACGGGGAGATGCCCTCGCTGCTCCCGCGCAGCCTCTTCATCGATACGATTGCGCTGCGCGTGCGCGGGCCGTCTTCGACAGCCCGGGCGGCGCAGCGAACCCTACGAGACCGTCTCGAGGCCCTGCGCGCAGAGACGCGGGTCGACCACTGGTCTGCGGTCATCGGCGAGACGGGCGAGGGGGAGGTGAGCGTGTCGTACGATCGACGGCTCGTCGGCCCGGCGGATGTGCAGCGGCTGGTCACCGATGCAGGCCTCTCGTTCACGCAGCCCGAGCCACCTCGACCCTGGCCCGTGCTGACGAGCTACGTCCGCGTGTTCACCCAGAACCCCTTCCATCTCTATCTGCTCAACAGCGCCGTGGTCGCCACGCTCACCACCCTGCTCTGCCTTCTCGTGGGGGGGACCTGCGCATACGCGCTGGCGCGCCTGCGCTTTCCGATGCGCGACGCGGTGCTGTCGCTGCTGCTGGCGGTGTCGATGTTCCCCCCCATCGCCGTGGTGAGCCCGCTCTTCCTCATCTTGAAGAAGGCGCATCTGCTCAACACCCATGCCGCGCTGGTGATTCCCTACACCGCCTTCGGTCTTCCCCTCACGGTGTGGACGCTCACCGGATTCTTCCGCGATCTGCCCCTCGAGCTCGAGGAGGCGGCGCGCGTCGACGGCTGCTCGCGCCTGCGCACGTTCGTCGAGATCTTCCTGCCGCTTGCCGGGCCCGGCGTCTTCACCTGCGCGATACTCGTGTTCATCTTTGCGTGGAACGAGTTCCTCTTCGCGCTGCTCTTCGTGACACGTGACGCCATGCGTACGGTCACGGTGGGCATCACGATGTATCCCGGTCAGTTCGACACCCCCTGGGGAACCATCTTTGCCGCGGCAACCATCGTCACGCTTCCCCTCATCGGCGTGGTGTTCGCGCTCCAGCGGCGCATCATTGAAGGCCTGACCGCGGGAGCGGTGAAAGGATGACGCCGTGGTAGACCTCCTGGCCTTTGGCGCTGACGCTGCTGATCTCGATGCCCTGACCGCCTACGCGGCCAGTCCGTTCACCCCCATCGCCGACGCCGTGCCCCTCCCGGATGAGCCGTTCGTGGCGGTCTGGCGCGCGTGGGCGCAGCAGGCGGAAGACGACGGGGCCTTCGCGACCTTGTCTCGTCATCTGCCCCAGCTGGCCTTCCCCATCGCCGCGGGCATGAGCCAGGCCTCAGACTATCGCGACGCGACGCTGCGGGGAGCGGATGTCTCTGGCCTGCCCGGCGCGACCGGGTTGAAGCTCGAGCAGCCGGAAGCGCTGCGCCTCGTGCTGCATGACACCCCCGCGGGCGCCGTGCCGGCGCTGCTCCCCCGCGGTCGGGCTGATTTCGAGAGCCTCGTGCGCGCGCTCGCAGGGCGCAACGAGCCGGTCGCGCTGCTCCCGTCGATGGGGGCGTGCACCGTTCAGGCCTACAACGACTGGGAGCGTCTGCGCGACTACCAGGCCTCCTGGATGTGCGGACATCCCGGGGAAGACTGGGGGGCCGAGCTTGCGCGGCTGCAGGCGCATCGCGAGGTGTACCAGGATCGCTTCCTGATTCTCAGCGATGGCGATTACAGCGGCGTGCCCGCGTCGCAAGCCAGCGTCGAGGCCAGCGCCTGGCGCGAGATGTCGGCCCGCATCCGCCTGCTGCATGAGTGCACCCACTACGTCACCCTGCGTCTCATGGGCAGCGCGCGAAACAACGCCATCGATGAGCTCATCTGCGACTTCGTCGGGTTCAGTGACGTGATGGGGCGCTTCGACGCCCGCCTCTTCCTGCGCGGCATGGGCATCTCTGTCGAGGGCGCCGGCGCGCCGGGGCCCTCGACCTGCGCCGAGGGCGGGCGCTTGCGCCAGTACGCATCGAGCCTCACGCCCACGGCCTTTCCGGTGCTGTGCGGCCTCGTGCGCGAGGCTGCGCTCACCCTCGAGCGCTTCGACGCGGCACGGCCGCGCACGAATGACGCCATGCTCGACAGCGTTGCCTTCATCTGGGCCATGGGCACCACGTCGGTCGTGGCCCTCGCAGGCGACGGCGGGCTTGAGCGCCTTCTCGAAGCCTTCGCCCGTGCGCGTGCAGAGGTTCGCCGGCGCGATCAGGCCTGAGGGCGCTTCTTCGCCGGGGCGGCGTTCTTCGCGGGAGCGGCCTTCTTCGCCGGGGCGGCCTTCTTCGCGGGGGCGGCCTTCTT
>RGZZ01000200.1 GCA_010028905.1 Pseudomonadota bacterium
GCCAGCTGGGGCAGGCGCTGCAGCAGCTGCTGACGGCCGAGGGCAGCGCCGAGAAGGCCCGCGAATCGCTGGTCGTGGCACTGGGCCTTGCGCCAGGAACCGTGCTCACCCTCGACACGAAGCACACCCCGTCTCCCCCCCCCGGCAGATGGGCAGGCGGGGCTCGACCAGGCCCTGATCAAGCGACCAGAGATTGCAGCCCTCACCTGGGCAGCCAAGGCCGCGCGGGCCAACGTGAGCGCCATGGTCCGGTACAGCGCCCCTACCGTCTCGCTGTCGGCGCAGTACCTCGGCAGCAATCCCTCGGCATACTCGAACACCGCCCGGCAACTTCATCTGGTCGGAGTTCAACATCATCGGCACGCTGAACATCCCCATCCTCGACGGCCGCGTGGCGCACTGGGAGAAGAAGCAGGCCGAGGCCGCCCTCTCGCAGGCCGAGCATCAGCTCGCCGTGACCCGACGCTCCGTCGAGCAGGAAGTGATCTCGGCCTTCACCGATCTGAAGACGTACTGGCAGCAGGTCACCCTTGCGAAGGAGACCGCCGCGCAGGCGAAGGAAGCCTACCAGATCGCCCTTGTACGCTATCGCGAGGGCTTCTCGAGCAGCATCGAGCTGCTCAATGCCCAAGACACCTTTGTGCAAGCCGACCAGGCACTGGCAACGGCGATCTACAACTACCAGGTCGCCGAGGTCAACTGGCGCAGAGCCATCTCCGGCGACTACCCCGTTGCACTCCCTGATTCGGTGAAGGTCGACTGGGAGCAGCCGGCGCCCCTGACCATCCCATCGACCTGGCCGGTGGCACCGACCCCGAGCTCCGAGAGGCAAAGCCCGCCGCAGCCTCACCTTCGCCCCATCGCACGACACCCGCCGCACCTGGCGCGTCGCCCTCCCCTGCTCCAACCCCAGCACCCGCTGCTGAGCCATCGCCTCGAGGAGCCCGATGATGAGACCCCCTTCCAGAACCCTGCTGATCGCCGCCTTGCTTGCATCGCTCACGCCATCGACGGGGTGCAGACGAATCGAAGAAGCCCGCACGCAACCGCCGACGGTGCGCGTCGTTGCCGCGACCCAAGGCCTGGTCGGTGAATACGCCACGTTCACGGGCGTGCTGAAAGCGCGACACCGCGCCGCGGTGAGCTCGGCGCAGCCGGGCACCGTGATCCGCGTTGCAGCGACCGATGGCGACGCGGTCGCGGAGGGGCAGCCGCTCATCTGGCTCGACACCCGGGACGCTGAAGCCCGCCTGCACGAGCAGCAGACCCAGCTTGCCAGCGCACGCGCCGACATGACGCAGACCGAGGCCACGTTGCGTCAGAGCGAGAGCAAGCTCAAGAACGACGTGGAGCAGGCGCAGCAGGCACTCGCCCAGACCGACATCGCCGTGCGCTCGGCCACCACACAGATGAATGCAAACCAGCGCGACATGACGCGGCTGCAGACGCTCTACAAGGAGAAGGCCGTCTCACGCAGCCAGATGGAGAAGGCCGAGCTGCAGTACAAGCTGAGCGTCGACGAGCTCCACACGGCGCGCAGCAAGCAGTCTGCCGCCCTGGCCTCGCTGCGTCTCGCGCAGAAGGGCGAGCGTGATGTGGAGATGCAGCGCGCCCAGCTCGCGGTTTCCCGCTCGAAGGTCGCACAGGCCGAAGCCGCCGTGAACACGGTGCAGGTCTCCCTGCAGCAGAGCGTGCTGCGCTCCCCCATGGCGGGCACGGTGGTCGAGCGCTCGGTCGAGCCGGGTCAGGTCGTCGGCGGAGGTGGAACCCCTCTGATGACCGTCGTCGACAATCGAAAGCTCGAGTGTGTCGCGTCCCTCGAAGAGCAGTACGCCAACCGGGTCACCCGTGGTCAGCCCGCCATCCTGAACACGTCGCTCGAACCCGATGCAAATGTGCACGCAACGGTCACCGATGTGGTTCCCTCATCTGACCCGAAGACCAACACGGTGAAGATGCGACTTCGTCTAGACCAGGTGACTGCCGACGTGCCTGCGTCAAAGATGCTTGCAACGCTCACAGACGGCGTGACCGTGACCGGTCGGCTCACCCTCGCAAAGCATCGCGGTGTCGTCATCCCACGCGAAGCGCTGCACCACAACGGCACGCAGGCGTTTGTGAGCGTGGTCGAGGCGCAGGCCGCCCACACCCGACAGGTCACCGTAGAGCACGAGAACCAGACGCATGCGGTGGTCAAGGAGATTCGTGCTGGAGAGTTCGTGATCTGCGAAGGAGAGCTCCCCAAGGACGGCCAGCAGGTCACGGTAGATTATGCTCCCGTCAGCACCGAAGCCTCGGCGACACCCTCGCACAGATGAACGTCACGCCCTCACGTGCCTGGCGCAAGACGCTTGCCCCAGGCGCATACCGAAAGGACCCACGTCACATGCTTGATCGCAGAACCGGGCTCCCTCGCGCATCCACGCCACGGTCGCACGTGCGAAACCTGGTCGCGCACAACCAGAAGACGGCAGTGATGTAGCAGACATGCCCAGCACAACCACCGAAGCTCGCAAGACCATCTCGTCACCTGAGCAGCTCGACCAGCTGATGACGGTGACGTCGCCCCAAGGATGGCTCGGCCTCTGGGCTACCATCGCCCTTCTCGCCACGCTGGTGCTGTGGGGGATCTACGGCGAGATCCCGCTGCAGGTCGAAGGGCCCGGGATGCTGCTCTACGGCGGAGGATTGCGCACGGTGTCCTGCGTCAACGCGGGGCGCGTCCTCGACGTGCTGGTGAAGCCCGGCGACACCGTCGAGCTGGGTCAGGTCGTCATGCGCGTGCAGTCGCTGACGCAGTATCCCGCGACCGCAACCACGCCGATCACCAGCCCATTCGCAGGTACGGTGACCCAGATCATGGCCAAGCCCGGTGCCGTCGTGCAGGTGGGCGACACGCTGATGAACACGGCGTCGGTCAACGACCATCTCGAGGCCGTGCTGTACCTGCCCCTCGACAAGGGCAAGAAGGTCGTTGTGGGACAGGCCGTGCAGGTCACCGTCTCCACCGTCGACCGCGAGAAATATGGATATCTGGTGGGTACGATCAAGGAAGTTGCCACCTACGCCTCGACAAACGAGCTGATGCGCGAGACCCTGGGGAACGAGAACCTGGTGCAGCTCTTCCAGAGCGGAGGCGCCTACCAGGGCGCTCCGCTCAAGATCAAGGTACGCCTCCAGGGCGACCTCTCGACCCCCAGTGGCTATCACTGGTCGTCGGATCAAGGTCCCCCCTTCGCCATCAGCCCGGGAACGGTCTGCACCGCCGCCATCGCCACCGGCAGCGAGCGCCCCATGGACATGGTGGTACCCTACCTGCTGAAGCGATTCGGCGCGGAGCCGCAGCAGTGAGCCTTCCCCAGGCAACATCGGCCAAGGACCCTTTTCAGCACCCGTGCAAGCGCGTTCGCGTCCCCACTGTGATCCAGATGGAGGCGGTGGAGTGCGGCGCCGCTTCTTTGACCATGATCTGCTCGTACTACGGGCTCTGGATACCGCTCGAGAAGATGCGCGAGCAGTGCTCGGTCACGCGCAACGGCGCCAATGCGCTGAACCTGATCAAAGCCGCACGCACGCACGGCTTCACCGCCACCGGAAACCGTCTGGCCTGGGACGCCCTTGCAGGCATCAAGCTCCCGGCCATCTTGTTCTGGCGGTTCAGTCACTTCGTGGTGCTCGAAGGCTTCACGCGTGAGGGCGCCTGGCTCAACGACCCGTCAGCCGGACCGCGATTCGTAGCGAAAGAAGAGTTCATTCGCGAGTACAGCGGCGTGGCGCTCACGTTTGAGACAACGCCACAGTTCAAGCGAGGCGGACACCGAAAGTCGACCTGGAAGGCCATTCGCAAGCGCGTGCGCGGCTCGGAGTCCGGCCTGCTCTACGTGTTCCTGGCCGCGCTTGCCCTCGTCGTGCCCGGACTCGTCATCCCGTCGTTCCTTCGGGTCTTCGTCGACGAGATCATCGGAAACGCACGTCACCGATGGATTCTGTGGCTCTTCACCGCCATGGCCGGAATGGCCACCCTCAACGCCATCATCACGTTCATGAAGTCGTACTTCCTGGCGCGTCTCGAGACGCGCCTCGCGGTGGTCTCGAGCAGCGAGTTCTTCTGGCACGTGCTGCACCTGCCTATGGCCTTCTTCTCTCAGCGCATGGGGGGCGATATCGCGTCGCGCGTGGAGATCAACGACAAGGTCGCCTCGCTCTCAACGGGCAGCCTGGCCTCTGCCGCGCTGAACGTTCTGATGGTCGGTTTCTACGGCATGGTGATGTACTTCTACGATCCCTTGCTGACACTCATCACGGCCGGGCTCTCCGCCATGAACTTCATCTTGCTCACCGTCATCTCGCGCACCCGCGTCGACGCCAACATGTCGCTGCTGAGCGTGCAGTCGAAGGTGCAGGGCACCACCGTCTCGGGCCTCGCCATGATCGAGACCCTGAAGGCCACAGGGCGAGAGTCTGACTTCTTCGTGCGATGGGCGGGCTACACCACGCGCATGGTGAACACCCAGCAGCACCTGTCGACCTCCAGCCTCTTCCTGTCGGTGTTTCCGACGCTGGTGTCGTCGCTCAGCAATCTTGCCGTCATCTACTTCGGCGGCATGCGCGTGATGCGTGGCGACATGACCATGGGCATGCTCATCGCATTCCAGTCGCTGAGCGGACAGTTCGTGAGCCCCATCAACAGCATGGTCTCGTACGGCTCGCAGATGCAGGAGCTCGTGGGCGACCTGAGCCGCCTCGAAGACGTCTTGCTCAACGACGCGTCGTACCCGCCCGATGAAGCAGACCTCGTGACCCGCGACAGCTCACTGGGCCGCCTCGACGGCCGGCTCGAGCTGAAGAACCTGACCTTTGGGTACAGCCGCATCGATCCTCCCCAGCTCGACAGCTTCAGCATGACCCTCGAGCCTGGGCAGCGCGTGGCACTGGTGGGCTCGACCGGCAGCGGAAAATCGACCCTGGGCAAGCTCATCTGTGGGCTGCTCGATGCGTGGAGCGGAGAGATCCTCTTCGACGGCAAGCCTCGCACCGCGTGGCCGCGAAGCGTCATCACCACCAGTCTCGCGCAGGTCGATCAAGACATCGTGCTGTTCGCGGGAACCCTGCGTGAGAACCTGACACTCTGGGACAACGACATCGACGAGGCCTCCATCACCCAGGCGCTCAAGGACGCCGGGATCTACGAGGCCGTGATCTCACGCCCCTCGGGCATCGACGCAGAGGTGCAGGAAGCCGCACACAACTTCAGCGGCGGAGAGCGTCAGCGACTCGAGATTGCACGCGCCCTCGTCACCAATCCGCGCATCCTGGTACTCGACGAGGCCACGAGCGCCCTCGACCCCATCGTCGAGAAGAAGATCGACCAGGCCGTTCGACGGCGCGGCTGCACGTGCGTGATCATCGCGCACCGCCTGAGCACCATCCGCGACGCCGACGAGATCATCGTGCTCGAGCACGGCAAGGTCGTCGAGCGCGGAGACCATGAGACCCTCGTGGCGAGAAAAGGCGAGTACTGGAAGCTCATACAGGCCGAGATCTCAGCCCAGTCGCAAGATCAGGCGGTGGCTGCATCGTGAGCACTGCTGCATTCAGCCGATTCATCGCATCGCTTCCCGGCGCAGTGCTCGAGCAGACGGGGGGCAACCATCCCATCACGGCCGATGACGAGACCATGCTGTACCTGGTCGACACAGGCACCATCGATCTCTTCACCGTGCAGGTCATCGAGGGGAAGCGTGCGGGTGCGCGCCTTCCCCTGGTACAGATCGCCGAGAACCAGATCTTCATCGGCGTGCGTCCGCAGCAGAACCGTACCCTCACGGCCGTGGGCACCGCAGACACAAAGATCTACCGCGTCGCGCTCGACACCCTTCTCAAATCACTTGAAGACGACAAGACCATCGACCGCTCGGAAGAGCTCGCAGATGCGCTCGACAGCTGGATCCGCTGCCTGCAAGCCGGAATACAGGCGCCCTACCCCCCCACCAAATGCCGCCGGCTGCTGAAGCCGGAGACGGTGACCCTCGGGCCGTACCACAGCCTCTGTGCGGCTCGCGGCGTGCTGTGGGCCCGCGTCAACGGCGAGGTGACGTGGCTCGACGATGCGGCGCGGCTGGCATCGCCCTTGATCGCCCTGAGCACGTACAGCTGGATCCAGGCCACTGAGAAGGGGGCCACGGTCACGCTCCTGCCCACCGCCGCTCTCGTCGGGCAGGCAGAGATGTGGCAGGCGCTGCTGCAGTGCCAGAACCAGATGCTGGCGGCCGTCGTGGCGCTCGAAGCCAGACAACGCGCCCAAGACCACGAGCGCGTCGTGCGACGAGCGGCGTCAGAGGGGGCCTCTCTCGACGAGGCGATACACGACGTGGCCGCCGTGTTCTCGACCCGAGAGACGAACTTCTTCAGCCATGCGCGTTTCGCTGACGCCCTGCTCGACGCGTGCGAGATGGTCGGAGAGTACCAGGGGTTGAAGATCGAGCGTCCGGCAGGCTCCACCGAAGGGCTGGCCACCGATGCCCTGTGGCGCATCTGCCGTGCCTCGCACTGCCAGACCCGTCAGGTCGTGCTCCGAGACAGCTGGTGGAAGCGTGACAGCGGCCCCATACTGGCATACATCGACGAAACCCGTCGACCCGTCGCCCTGCTCCCCGACGGACCGCATCGCTATCGCATGTACGATCCGGTCGAGCGTACCTCGGTCGCGGTCGATGCCGCCGTGGCGAAGACCCTCGATCCCAATGCGCAGATGCTCTACCGCAACCTGCCCGAACGCCCGCTCGTACCGCTCGATCTGCTGAAGTTCGGCTTGCGAACCACGTGGCGCGATCTGGTCACGTTGCTGGTGATGGGGCTGCTCACCGGACTGCTGTCGCTTGCCACCCCTGTGGGCCTCGGCATGCTCACGTCCACCATCATCCCCTCGGGTCAGTCTACTGAGCTCGCCGCACTCGCTGGGGCCCTTCTCGCCGCCTCGCTGGGCTCGGCGTGCTACAGCCTTGTTCGACAGTTCTCGATGCAGCGCATGGAGACACGCATGGAGTACGATGTGCAGGCCGGCCTGCTCACCCGCCTCATCGCGCTGCCCGCTTCGTTCTTCCGCACCTATACCAGCGGCGATCTGTCGAACCGACTTCTCGGTATCATACAAGTTCGGTCAGCGCTGTCGTCGGCGGTGACCCAGGCCGTGCTCAACGGGCTGTTCTCGGTGTTCAGCTTCTTTCTGCTCTTCTACTACGACACCTACATGGCCGTGGTCGCGGCGGTGCTCGTTCTCTTCTACACGCTGGTGAGCGCCTCGGTTGCCTACGCCCAGGTACGCCAGCAGCGCACCATTCTCGACCTGACCGGCTCCATTCAGGGGCTGGTGCTTCAGCTCATCACCGGTGTCTCGAAGATACGCGTGGCCGGTGCCGAGAGCCGCGCATTTCGTGAATGGGCAGACCGCTTCTCGCATCAGCGCACGTTGCAGTTCGACAACCGCATGGTCAGCGTGCGCTATGGCGGCTTCACCTCGGCCTATCCGGTGCTCTGCAGCCTCATCTTCATCGCGTGGGTCTCGGGGCACGACTACAAGGGCATCACCACCGGCGACTTCCTGGCCTTCAACGCTGCGTTCGGACAGTTCATGTCGGCGCTCACCTCTCTCACCGGCACGTGGATCCAGATGCAGATGATCGGACCGCTGGTTGACCGCGCCCGCCCGATTCTCGAAGCCACCATGGAGGCCGACTCGTCGAAGCCGGACGCTGGACGCCTCGAAGGCGCGCTCGAGCTGCGCTCGGTGAGCTTCCGATATGGCAGCGACGGACCGCTGATTCTCGAGAACGTGAACTTCAAGGCCGATCCGGGCGAGATGATCGCCATCGTGGGACCCTCCGGCAGCGGAAAGTCGACCCTCATGCGCATGCTGCTCGGCTTCGACAACCCGCTGAACGGAGACGTGCTCTACGACAATCAGAGCCTCACCCAGATCGACGTGCAATCGGTGCGTCGACAGATCGGCGTTGTTCTGCAAGACGGAAAGCTGCAGCCCGGGAACATCTTCAACAACATCGTGGGCTCGACGCTCATGACCGAGGATGATGCCTGGGAGGCGGCGCGCATCGCCGGCATCGAGCAAGAGATCCGTCAGCTGCCCATGGGCATGCACACCGTGCTCTCAGAAGGCGCAACCACGTTCTCCGGTGGTCAGCGGCAACGCCTCATGATCGCGCGGGCCGTGGTGGGCCGTCCTCGCTACATCTTCCTCGACGAAGCCACCAGCGCCCTCGACGCCGAGATTCAAGAACAGGTCACCCGCTCGCTCGACGCCCTCGAAACCACGCGCATCGTCATTGCGCACCGCCTGAGCACGATTCGTCGCGCCGACCGCATCTACGTGCTGCACAAAGGCCGCATCGAGCAAGAGGGCACGTTCACCGACCTCTTGAACCAGCCTGGGCTGTTCCAGGATCTGGCGAGACGACAGCTGGCCTGACGGATGGCTTCTTCTTCGCGCCACAGCGTGTCGGCGTCCTGAAAAAAGCCTGGAGCGCGGCCGCCCTTGACCCGGCTCCTGCATGTCGTGATACACAGGCAAGCAGGTTTGCGCCCCCTTGGTGATTCGGTCTGCAGCAGCCCGTGCAGACATCGAGACCACCATCGCGCTCTGGAGGAGAGACATGGC
>RGZZ01000201.1 GCA_010028905.1 Pseudomonadota bacterium
TGCTGGTCGAGACCAGCTGGAGCCTCAGCCGCCTGGTCGACAACAACCCGGACTTCACCTTCCGCACCACGTCTCCCGGACCGCAGGCGCAGGGAACCCGCGCAGGAGGGTGAGGCAGCCGCCTTGAAGGGCGTGGGCCGTCTCAGACCTTTGACGCACACGTTTGAATAATTTCACGCACACGTTTGAATCTCGACGAATCGGGGAAGCCAGCCATGACCATGCAACAGTCGACCCAAGACCGCCGCGACATGCTCGCCCAGTGGGCCTTCGACGCACGCCCGATTCTGGGGCGCTTCCACCTCTGGCTCGAAGACGTCGAGACCGAGTGGCTGCGGGGGCGCCCATCGCCCGGTGAGCTGGCCGATCACGGCTTCATCAGCGGCAAGCTCGAGCGCCTCTTCGCCGTCACCGCGGCGGCCACGGCCCTGGGAACCCAGATCTTCGGCCCCTACGGCCAGGGCAAGGGCCAGGAGAAGTCGATCATCAACCAGGTGAAAAAAGACGCCGACGCCATCTCCGCCTACGTGATGAGCGAGAGCCTCTGGTACATGAGCCGCCACCTGCCTGAGAACCACGCCATCATGGTGTGCCTGGGCGAAGGTCTCATGCCCAAGGCCGGCGAGACCCCCGAGATGGGCGCCAACCCGCAGCTCGGCTTCGGCCGCGTCTATGCGCGCCCCGAGATCGCGCAGTGGCTTGACGAGCGCATCTCCCGCCTGCTCAACGACCCGCGCTATGGCTGGCATGAGTTCTACGGCGAGCTGAAGCGCTCGGGCATCATCGTGTGGGGCGCCGCCATCGACACCCTCGAGAACACGTCGCGCTTCGCGGCGGGGGCCGAGACCGGGCCCATGACGGTGCTGCACATCTTCGACCAGCCGCTGCACGTGCTGCGCCCGTATGAGGGATACGCGGGCAACCTGCTGCTCCCCAGCAAGGTGATGAAGGCCGCCGCCGAGAACGCGGTGCTCATCAGCTTCCGCACCCCACGCGCCAAGGTGCTCGAGGCCGTCGAGCTGGCCTACCCTGGCATCAAGCGAGAGAACATCCACGTCTGGACCCTCGGTGGCAAGAGCCGCCTCCACCGCATCGGATCGCTCTGGAAGACCTGGAAGGATCTCGGCGTTCACCTGGTGGAGGACGGCTGGACCCTGCCCACGGGCATGCAGGCCTTCAACGAGTCCGGCACCTACGCGCCCACGTTCATGATCAAGAGCTGGCACGACGCCAAGGGCGATGAGCACGTGTTCTTCGTCGACGGCTACGCGGCCTCGGCCGAAGCCCTGCAGGCCGCGAGCCTCTGCCCCCTGCTCGACGTGCACGCGTCGCTCAACGTGTTCACCTCGAAGTTCGACCTGCCCTGGGAGCGCGAAGCGGTGGTCATGGGCCTCGACGACACGGCCGAAGACTTCGCGTCGCGCCTGTCGGTGGCCATCGGCCAGATCCCCGATCCGGCCGCCGTGGAGGAGTACCGCCGCGTGATCCGCGAGGGGCGAGAGGCCGGCATCGACCTCGACAAGCCCACCCTCGTGGCCGACGACTTCTTCCCCGAGAAGCACTGGGACGTGCTCGCCGCCCTGGGATACATGCTCGCCGACCCGTACACCGGAACCCACGGCGTGGAAGCGCAGGGCACCGATCAGTGGCGGGTGACGGTGCGCCTGATGCGCCCGCGCACCGACCGACGCATCACCTTCACGCTGCGCCTCATGGAATCGCACGAGCAGGGCCGCCTGGTGTTCAGCCCGCTGCTCAACCGCTTCCTCTCGGGTGAAGACTACCAGCAGCGCCCGGTCAAGGTCTCTGACTCCGGACGCATCCGCAACGAGCTGCAGACCCTGTGCGCCGAAGCCCTCGAGTTCCCAGGCGGCAACCGCATCCGCATCCACTTCGACCGCATCGGACCCGCCGTGATCCCCCCCGACAAGCAGCGCCGCCTGCACGAGATTCTCGAATGGTACAGGCGCCGCCACCCCATCTGGTTCTCGTGGCTCGAGGTGAAGGGCTTCGGGCAGGGGTGACCTTGCCGCGGTGAGGACCTGCCGCGTTCCCCGAGAGGGTTCAGGCGCCGCCTTGCGTAACCATGACCTGATGAAGTACCGCGCACTCACCGCCATCACCCTGCTCTCCATCTCCCTCGCCAGCGTCGGCTGCTCGACGACCGAGAAGAAGCCCGGGGCCACCCCGAGCGGCGCCGCGGTGGCCTCGGCCAGCACTGCGCCATCCGGCGTCTCCGCCAGCAGCGCTCCGCCGCCACCGCCGCCCCCGCCGGCCTCACCCGCGGCCGGCGCCAGCCCGTTCGCGGTTCCAGCGGAGTCGTTCCCGCTCAAGCTCGGGACCCACTACCGCCTGCACTACACCGACTACCGCAACGGTGTCAAGGTTCGCGAGTTCGACGAGGACACGACCCTCGACAAGCAGGAGGGCGATCTCTCGCAGTACCTCGTCACGTCGCAGATCGGCGACATGAAGAAGGTGAACCGCATCTACATCGTCAGCCGACCCGACGGGCTGTGGTACAGCATCGAGGAACCGCCGCGCGAGAAGGGCAAGAAGACCCACAAGGTCGACGCCTCCACGCGCATGCTCTCGTTCCCCCTCAAGCCCGGATCGAGCTGGGAGATGCGCATGCCCATGGGGTCGATGGCGTCTCGCGCGGTGGTCGGCATGGAGCGCGTCACCGTGCCGGCCGGCACCTTCAACGCGGTGCGCATGCAGGAGAAGCGCGAAGGCACTGCGGGTGATTCGTGGTACGTGCCCGACGTCGGCGTGATCAAATCAGACCTGAGCGGTCCAACCGAGCGGTACATCAAGGAGATGGTGCTGTTCGAAGCCGCGAAGAAGTGAGGCGACGCCAGGGCCGCGGCTTCACCCTGATCGAGGTGCTCGTGGCCCTTGCCATCTTCGCGCTCGTGGCCGTTCCGCTCATCAACCTCGAGCTGGGCTCCACGAGCGCCATCGCGCGCGTGCAGTCAGAGCGCGAGGCGCACTACCTCGCCATCTACACCCTCGACACCCTGCTCGCGACGCGGTTCAAGGGCGAGCGCACCGACACGCGCGGCCCCTACACGGTGAAGGTGCGGTCGACCTCGGTGGAGACCGCAAAGCTGCCCATCGAGCGGCTGCAGGTCGCCGTCTACGCCAACAATGACGAGATCGGTCTGGCAACGGCCTACCGACTGCGCCAGAACAGCGAGCAGCCGTAGGTGAGGCGCGTGCGTCCCCTCCATCGCCGCTTCAGCGGAGGCTTCGCGCTCCTCGAGCTGCTCGTGACCATCGGACTTGTGCTGCTCGTGATGGTTCTCGTGGGGGCCACCCTGCTCAACGGCGCCACGTCGGCCACCACCGCCCGTCTGCGGGGAGAGCAGGAGGCCGAGCTGCTGCGCGTGATGTCGGCCATGCGACGCCAGATCATCACCATCGCCACCTCAGCGGCTACATCGACCTCCGTGGTGGGAGAGATCGGCCGTGAGCCCAACACCGACTGGCTCGACATGGTGACCTCGTCCCTCGTCTTCAGCAAGGGCGTGGGGCACGCCGAGTGGCGCATCATCCGCACCCCTGGTGAAGCCCCCTATCTGGGCTATCGCGAAGCGCCGTGGATCGGCGGCGAGCGCCTCCACGACAACACCTGGATGCCGTACTCCCGCCTGATCACGGGAATGAAGGTTCGCTACTGGTCGAACCCCGAGTTCATCGAGGGCTGGAAGCGTGACGAGGTGCCCGAGCGCATTGAGGTGACCCTCTTCTACATCGACGAGGGCCAGACGGCCTCCGCCACGTTCGAGGCCTTTCCCGGCATCGGCGGATCGTCGGCCGCCGCGAGCGCACCCGCCCCGGGCGCATCGTCATCTCCGGGTTCGAGCGCCACCCCCTCACCCAGCCCGTCACGACAGTCGACGTCGGGCTCGACGATCCCGCAGAGCGGCGCGTCGAACCCGACGTCGAGCAGCACCGGAGGAACCCGCTGATGATCATCATCGTGGTGCTAGGCGTTCTAGCCATCTTGATGACGCTGGTGACCAACCTGGCGGGCGAGGCCACCTACGCGAGCCAGATGATGGCCACCATCCGCGCCCAGGACCGCTCGTACTACGTGGCGCAATCGGCGGTGCGCGCCGTGCTGCCCCTGCTGCCGTCGTCGAGTGAGAGCGCCCACACCCTGCAAGACCCCTGGGCCATCGGAGCGCCCCCGCTCGAGATCGACGGCAATCTCGTGGAGGTGAAGATCACCGACGAGGAGCGCTTCTACAACCCGAACGCCATGATCGGCAAGGACGGACAGGTCGACGATGACCAGGTGAAGGTCTTCCGCCGCCTGGTCAAGCAGCTGGGGCAGCGGGATGACGAGGTCGTGAACCCCATTCTCGACTGGATCGACGCCGACTCGAACCGGCGCCTGCCGGGCGGTGCGGAGGCGCTCGACTACGGAGAGCGCCTCCCCAAGAATGCCCCCCTCGACAGCATCGACGAGATACTGCAGGTCAAGGGCATCCCCCCCACGCTGCTGCGCGGCAGCGGAGCCTCTCCCTCGCCGGGGGCAGCCCGCGCGTTTCAGAGCGGCGGGATCGAGAAGTATGGACTGTCACCGCTCATCACCGTGCACTCGAACGGCAAGGTCAACATCAACACCGCCCCTCCCGCCGTGCTGCAGGCCCTGGCCGAGAACCTCGACAGCGGTCTCGTGAAGGCCATCATCGACCATCGCGAGCGGACGCCGTTCAAGAGGCTCGACGACCTCCTCGAGGTCCCGGGTGTCACGCGCGATCACATCTACTTCCTCAAGAAGGTGGCCGATGTGAAGAGCGAGACCTGGCAGATCAAGGCAGAAGTGGGCGCCGCAACAGGCAGCTACACCCTCGAAGGCCCACCGGACACCACCCTCATCGCGCGCTACAGGGGGAGCGGGAGAGGAATCAAGCCGCTCACATGGAACCTGGAGGAGAGCGGAAGCGACGTCACCGATCCCACCTCAGACCGCAGCGCATCGCCGCGCGGCGCGAGTCCCTCGCCTTCCCCGTCGATGCCGGGCCGATCGTCGACCCCCGCTCAGCCCACGGGCAACCAGTCTACGCAGAGGTTCTAGCCGTTCTCCATGCCGCTCCAGATCGGTCTCGACAGAGGCGCCGCGGGAGCCCGCCGCATCGCCGTCGACCAGCGATGGGGCCGGGTTGCCGTGGTGGCGCCACCCGCCACCGCCGCGCGTGTGGTGCTCTCAGCCCCCGCCTCGAACCTCACGTTTCGCGCGCTGACCTTTCCCTTCACCGATCGTCGGCGGCTCGAGGCCATGATCGCCCAGGAGCTCGAGCTGAGCCTGGGCTTCCCCCCAGGGCAGGCGGCGTGGGACTTCGTGGCGAGCGCGGGGGGAGAGGTGTTCGTGGTGGCCTGCGCGTCGTCGTCGGTCTCGACGCTCCTTGCCGATGACACGCCGCCTCGCCCCAGCACGGTCGACGCCGAGCCGTACGCCTTTCAGCGCGTGCTCGCCCTGGCCGGCGTCACCGACGCTCTCGTGGCTGACTTCGGCGCGCGTCACACCACGTTCTGTCGCATCCGCGGCGGTCACCTCGACTACGTGCGCGTGCTGCTGCGGGGCGGCGACGACCTCGACGCCCTGGTGGGCCGTCAGCGTGCCCTGTCCGGTCCTGAGCTGGCCCGCAGGCTGAAGCACGAGAAAGGCCTCGCCCTGGCAGAGGTGGCGGGCTTCATCGAGCGCCTGCTGAGCGACGCCCTGCTCCCCCCGGAGGAATCGACCGTTCCCCTGTTCATCACGGGAGGTGGCGCCCGTCTCGAGGGGCTCGGCCCCTGGCTCGAATCGAAGCTGGGACGGCCCGTGCGACGCATGCCCGTACCCGAAGGGGTCGACCCTGATCTCGACGTGGTGGCCTTCGGAATGGCCTTGTGGGGCCTGCGCGGGGGAGAGGGCGTGAACCTGCACAGCACCCACGACAAGAAATCGCTGGTGCCCGTCGTCGCCGCCCTGCTGGCCATCATGGTGGCCCTCACCAGCCTCGACCTGGGGGTGCGCCGCGCGGCGCTCTCGCGCGAGCTGGCCCGCAACCAGGAAGCGGTGCGCACCATCGCCCGCACCGCCGGGAACGTCTCCTCCCTCGCTGAGCTCGAATCGGTGCTGCAAGCCCGCAGCGGTGGTGCGAGCGGCACCGGCCACAACCTCGAGTCGCTCATGGTGACCCTGTCGGGGGCCGTCACGAAAGCCCGGGACGCCGAGAAGGCGGGTGACCTGAAGATCGAGGAGATCGCGGTGAGCGCGAACGAGGTGCGCCTGCGAGGAAGCGCGGCCGCCTACCCCGCGGTGGAATCGCTCAAGAATGCCCTGGCCGCCCAGTTCGGCGACGTGAACGTGAGCTCGAACCAGCTCCCGCCCGAGCCCGGCCAGCCCACGGCGCGACAGGGCTTCACCATGGTGGCGCCCCTGACGGGTCCCGCGGCGGGAGGCACGCCCCCATGAAGTTCCGCAGCGAGCGAGAGCGACGCATCGTGATCTGGGGCGGCCTCACCGGCTTCCTGCTGCTGTGGTGGAGCTTCTTCGTCCAACCGTCGATGCGCCTCATCCAGAGCTTCCAGCAGCGAGACATCCCGAACGCGAAGCGCGCGGTGGAGCGCGCCCGAACCATTGCGGGCGAGCTCGGCGCCCTTCAGGCGAAGCCGACGTCCAAACCGAGCGGAACCTCCATCGCCCTCACCATCGACGACATCGTGCGCAAGCGCGTCGCCATCCCGGCCAACCACATCAAGAACATCCAGGACGTAGGCAAAGGCGCCCAGATCAAGCTCTCCGACATCGACGGTGGCACGCTCATGCGCCTGCTCCACGCCCTCGAGGAGGCCGGCATCCGCCCCGACGACGCCGACTTCCACGATCTCACGGGCAAGAGCCTCTTCGACGTCACGATCACGGTGAACGGCCCCGCTGGCGCGGCGCCCTAGCGTGCGAATCGCAGCCTTTGCGGCGTGGTTCGCGGCGGTGTACGCCGCCGCGCTCCTGTGGTTCTTCCCCGTCGACGCCCTGGTAGAGGCCCAGACCCAGACCGTCGAGGCGCGAAGCGGCCTGCGCCTGCGCTGGAAGAACGAGCGCTGGGCGCTCTGGCGCAGCCGCATCGACGACGTGACCGTGGCCGATGCCCGCGGCCACGTCTGGCTTCGCCTGAGCAGCCTCGAGCTGCGCACCGGCATCGACGGCATCCACGTCGAGGGAACAGCCCCCTGGGGTGGGCTCAACGGCACGGTAAGACTCGATGGCGTCGAGGTCGACCTCGATGGCTACCCGCTCCCGGCGATGGAGAGCAAGGCCCTCGAGGAGGGGCGTCTGCGCGCGCACCTCGTTCTCTTGCAGGCAAAATCGTCGGCCCATGGAACCTTCAACATATCCGGTCGGGGCCGGCTTCTCGTCTACGAGGGGCCGGTCAACATCTCTGGCACCTTCGAGGCCCATCCCACCGAGGGGCAGGCCTCGGTCGAGCTGCTCGGTGACCGCCTTCGCGGCCACGGCGAGCTGACGTTCAACGTGGCGGGCGGTGACTGGAGCAAGGCCCAGGTGAGCGGTCCGCTGCGCGTCGAGCAGCGGGGCGCCACCCTGACCCTCGCGGTCGGCGGACCGCTCGACAACCTGACGATCAAGACACAGTGAGGACATCTGGCGTGCACGGGAAACGAAAAGCTCCACGAACCACGAACCCAGGGCTGGCGATCGCGCTGGCCGTGGGCTTCGGAGCGCTCGTGATGATCACCACCCTTCCCGTGCAGGCCAGGCCGGGCACCACCGCAACCACCTCGCCGAGCCAGACCCTCGACCAGTCGACCCTCGACACCTTCCAGCACGACGGCGTGAAGCTCAACTTCGAAGACATCGACGTCAAGACGCTGGCGCGCATCATCGGCCAGATCACGGGTCGCAGCATCGTCATCGATCAGAAGGTTCAGGGCAAGGTCACCCTGGTCTCCCCCAACCGCCTGTCTCCCTCCGAGGCCTGGGAGATGTTCGTCTCCGCCCTCGAGGCCTACGGCTTCGGCGTCGAGCTGGTCGACGGCGTCCACCGTGTCTCGCCGCTGGCCAACGTGAAGCAGCGCAACACCCGCCTCTACAGCGAAGGCGGTGGCGGCCGTGTGCTGGTGGCGGTGATCAAGATGACCAAGGTGGGAAGCGAGCAGGCGGTGAACGCCCTTCGCCCGCTGCTCACGGCGACGGGCGTCATCAGCGCGGTTCCCAACTCGAACACCGTGGTGGTGATGGATGAGGCGAGCGTCGTGAAGCGGGTCATGGCCCTGGCCCGCCGCATCGACGTGAGCACCGACAAGCCGTCGCTTCGCATCTACTACCCCGTGCGCGTGCGGGCCGCCGACGTGTCGAAGAACATCGAGAGCCTGTTCCCTGATCGCGCCCTGCTGCGCCTCACGGTGCACCAGCCCACCAACTCGCTGCTGGTGGTGGCCGTGCCCGAGCAGCACCGCACCATCGAGCGCCTGCTGGCCAGCCTCGAGCGTCGCAACCAGACCGAGGCCGAGCCCCACCAGTTCTGGGTCTACTACCTGCAGCACGCCCAGGCCGACGACACCGCGAAGGTGCTCGCCGAGATGCTGAGCGAGCGGCAGCGCCTCGAGCAGCAGCA
>RGZZ01000202.1 GCA_010028905.1 Pseudomonadota bacterium
AGACCCGGCGCCCCGAGCGAGCGGCTGCCGCTGCGCCCACGCGCGAAGACATCCTCTTCCTCCACGACATCATCGGTGGACTGCTCGCCGACGACGCAGCCCACACGCCCGTCATCGCGCTCTCCGCCGATCAGTGCGCGAAGATGCGCGCGCTCTGGCCGGAGATCCGGACGCAGCTGGACAAGAACCAGCTTGCCCGCTCCCCGCTCGATCGGCGCCTCCTCGACATTCTCACAGAGGCACAGAGGGCTTCTCTCGTCGACCTCGTCTCGAACGGGAAGGTGCCCCTGCCACGCACCCTCGACGCCTACATCCCTCTCTTTGAGAGGCGCATCAGCGCGCGCTGAGGGTCACTGCGGGCGCAGAGCTGAAAGCCGGTCAACGCTGCTGCCATCCGGCTCACGAGGTGAGGGAGTGACGCGAGGAAGATACGCTTCCACGCGTTGGAGCTCGCCATCTCAGCGCAGCTGATCACGCCAGCGGGCAATCGCGTCGTAGAGCTCGCGCGCACGGGCACTGCCACGATCACCCTCGCGCTCGCGCCCTGCGGCGTCGATGGTGTAGAAGCGGGTCTTGTCGCTGCCGGGTGGGGGCATGGGGTCTTTCGAGTGGCTCTCCACAACGAGACGCGCATCGGGGGCACGCACGGTCATCATGGGCAGCAGCCCCTCGCTGAAGGCCTTGGCGTCAGCGCTCGACGACGCAGTGCCCTGCAGCAGCGAGACGAGACTTCGTCCATCGGCCTTCTCGAGAGGAGACAGGTGCAGCATCTCGAGAACCGTGGGCACCATGTCGATCAGCTGAACCACCTGCGCAACCCGCTTCCCCCCGCCGATGCCGCCTGGGCCCCACACGATGAGCGGCACGTGGGTGCACGAATCGCTCACCGCGATGCGATGGTTGTAGAACCCGTGCTCGCGCATGTCCTCCCCGTGATCGCCGAAGATGATCACCAGTGTCTCGCGCTCGAGACCAAGCGCCTGGATGCGCGCCATCAGGAGGCCCACCCAGAGGTCCGCGTACGCGATGCAGGCGTCGTAGTGCGCGTCGATGTGCTGCAGGTCACGCGACGTGAGCTTCACGCCCTTCGCGGGAACCGCCGCCTCCTGCTCGATTCGCTTGAACACGACCGGGTCGATGATGCTCTGCCCCTCCTTGGTGAACGACAGGAAGCGGGTGAGAGGCTCGCACTTGACGTACACGTCGCCCGCGATGCTGTCGACCCCCGGAGGTCTCTGCAAGATCTTGTCCGCCACACCCTTGTAGTCCGGATCGAAGATCTCCCCGAACAGAGGATTCACATACGGCACATGCGGATCGTAGGTGTGGGCGAGCATGAACGCGTGCTCATTGCCCTTCAGCTGCGTCAGCCAGCTGAGCGCGAGCGGCATGGTGTTGTAGAAGCTGCCGAAGTCCCACTCGTCCCGATAGACCTCGAAGCCGCGTCCAAATCCGAAGTCGTGATGGAGGTGCCCCCCGGCAACGAAAGCCCCTGTGCGCACGCCCTGCGCAGAGAGGAGCGACGGCAGGGTGGGAACGCTCTGGGGAAAGCGGAAGTCGTAGCTCATCGGGCCGATGCGCTGCGGGTACTGCGCACTGAAGATGGAGGCGTACGAGAGCAGAGACTCGTTGGCCTGGCTGAAAGCGCGTTCGAACAGCACCCCCTGGCGAGCCAGGCGATCGATGTTGGGGCTGGTGTCGCGCGCGTGCCCGTAGCAGCCGAGGTGATCGGCGCGACATGTGTCGAGGGCGACCATTATGACGACGCGCGGCGTCCACGGCTGCGCCGTGCCGGCAGACGATCGACAGCCGCCCGTCACGGCCGCGACAGCCAGCAGGGCGAGAACCGCGCACGCGCGCACACGCATCATCGGCCCTGATCTCCCTTGAGCGCCGCGATGAGAAGGCGGCGCAGCCGCTCAACGATCTGCGGCGCCTCAGCGCTGCTCACGAGATCGCGAGTCTCGCCTGCCCCCGCGCCCTCATCGTAGAGCGAGAAGTGGGCGGCGTCGATCGGCGCCTGCACGATCCGCTCTGTGAGGGGCGCCTCACCGCACGCCCGTTCGTTGAAGACGAGTCGATGTCGGGCGTCACGAACGCTCGCCCCGGGAAGCGGCGCTTGCGACACGACCCCCTCGCGTCCGCCCCCCGACTCTCCATTGACAAGCGAGCGCAGGCTGGGGGCGCTCGTCGTCTCGACGGCGACGCCGGCATAGTCGGCCACGGTGGCCAGCAGGCTGCGCAGCTCGACCAGCGACGAGACCGACCGTCCCCGCGTCACCTCGGCTCCGCCCCAGAAGGCGAGCGGCACGTGCAGCACCGTGTCGACAAGGCTGCCGCGATGCCCGAAGACGCCGCGCTCGCCGAGCTCCTCACCGTGATCGCCGAAGACGATCAGCAGCGTCTCGTCGCGAATCCCCAGCTTCTCGATGCGGGCCGCGAGAACGCCGAGCCAGAGGTCGGCGTAGGTGACCGAGGCGTCGTACACGGCGGTGAGATGGGCCAGATCTCGCTCCCCGAGGGAGGTTGCGGACGCGCCGGCGCGCTCGAAGCGCTGCAGCACAGGCTCGAGCAGCGCTGTGTCGGGGCTGCTGAGCACCTGGGTGAGAAGCGTTCCCCTCGGGGGCTCGGCATACCACTTGTTGCGATACACCCACTCCACCCCGGCTCTTCGCGCCGCCACCGTCTCGGCCACCCCTTGATAATCGGCGTCGTACAGGCGATCGAAGCCCTCCGGCTTGTGATAGGGGTCGTGGAGATCGTAGCCTTGCACGAACAGGAAGAGCCCGGTCCGATCGGCCACTGCCTGCTCCAAGCGCTCGAGCGCCTTCGGCACGGTGTCTCTGAACGACCCGAACGACCACTCGTCCCGATAGGTATCGAAGCCGCGCGAGAAGCCGTACTGATGAGACAGATGCCCCCCAGCGACGTAGGCCGCGGTGGGAACGCCGTGGGCCTGAAGCCGTGACGCCAGGGTCGGGACATCGGCGGGCACCCGATACGTGGCGTGTCGCAGGGGCGCCACGTCACCCGGATAGCGTCCCGTGAGTATCGAGCCGTACGAGAAGAGCGATTCGTCGCTCTGGCTGAAGGCGTTCGTGAAGAGGGTGCCCTGCCTTGCGATGCGATCGAAGCTCGGCGAGGTGGGACGACCGTAGCCGTAGGCGCCGAGGTGATCGGCGCGACAGGTGTCGATGGACACCATCACGATGTAGCGAGGCTTGAAGGGGCTTCGCGCGCTCACCGCGCGCATTGCGACCGCCACCGCGACCATCGCGAGGCAGACCAGCACAGTTGCGGCGCGACCTCGCCAGCCGAGGCCAGCCCGAGCGGGAGATACGGGCGCTGCGCCGTTCACAGCACCGGTCTCGGCGCGACCGTGCTGACCATGGCCTTGAACTCAGCGAGTTCGAGAACGCCGTTCCCGTTGAAGTCGAATGCGTTGAAAGTCACACGCGCACCGCCACCACGCTCCCAGATCTCGAGGGTGATGCGCCCTCGCTCGTCAGGGTGGAACCGCGCCATCATCTCTGCGTACACCTGGTCTTCGGTCGGCAGCAGGTTGGCCGGTCGCGATGTCGTGTACCACAGCAGCCCGCCCGCGAAAGCGAGCAGCACGAGGGCAAGAGCCGCACGCCACCTCGCGGGCACTTCAGTGCTGCGCCTCTGCGTCACTGACGCGGTCGTCGAGCAGCTCCACCACCCGCGCCTCTGTCTCGGAATCGGTCATGCCCATCGAAGCGCGCAAGATCTCGGCTCCCTTCGCCTGCACGAGATCGTCGTTGCGTTGCAGCCAGGCGCGCTGCTTATCGTTGAACACGACCGCCACCGCGCTCTCCCAGATCGCATCGACCGACCTGCGTCGGTCTTCGAGCGCGCGGATACCATCCACATGCGACTTCAGGACCGACTTCATGCGGGCTCTCTGCGCAGCGTCGAGGGTGCCGAACCTCTCTCCGGCGAGCGTCGCGTAGCGCGCCGCAAAGAGCGCGGCGGCCAAGACAGAGCGTCGCGTCGCAGTGCCATCGCTGCTCTCTCCCTGCTGGACCGCGGAACGCATGAACGACATCATCTGGGCCTGGTTGGTGCCGTTGACCTGAAGCGCGGCAACCTGGGTCTGCAGGCGCGTGAGCTCGGTGCGCAGCTGCTGGACGCGATTGTTCGTCGAGACCAGCAGGACGTTCTCTCCGATGAGCATCATCGTGAGCAGGAGCAGGAGGGCGGCCAGAAGACGATTCTGGTTCACGACAAGGCCGGTTTCGTCTTGCGCCTGAAAGTCCTGCCGATCCGAATGCAGGCGAAGCGGCCCGGGAACGCACCGCATGGCACATCGCCCCTTCTGGAGGACCGGCTTCGAGGGATAGAGAAATGTCTCGCGGAGGGGGCCTGGATTCCTCCATCCTCCTGACCTGCGCCCGCCTGGCGCGCCCGCCGCGTCTCGGTGGCTCGGTGAAAGCCGCGCGAGACCCACTGCCCGTATGAAAAGACAGAGGAGATCCCAGATGTCGAGCGACCCATCCGTGCCCCCTGGCGAGAAGCCGCAGAATGACCCCGCAGCGTCGGCTGCAGGCAATGCCGGCCAAGATGACGGCGGCGGTGGCTCTACCCTCGTCAAGATCATCTGCGTCGGACTGCTGATCCTCATCGTGGTGCAGATCGCCTGGCTGGTGCAATCGTACCGCAGCCAGCAAGACACCGCGACCACCGAGACCCCAGGAGCGCCCAGCGCCCCTGCGTCCGGGATGCCCGGGATGGGCATGCCAGGAATGGGGGGAAGCCCAGGCCCAGGCATGGGAATGATGCCGGGAATGGGAGGCAGCCCAGGCCCAGGCATGGGAATGATGCCCGGCATGGGAGCCAGTCCTCGCCCTGGCATGGGCGGTCCTGGCATGGGCGGTCCTGGAATGGGCGGCCCTGGTCGCGGCGGCCCCGGCGACATGGGAGGCGGTGGAGGCGTGGTGGCGCCCGTTGACGAGCTTCCCCGTCTGGTCAACAAGATCGTCAGCCTCAATGACACAAAGACCCCGCTCGACGCCGCGCAGCGCGCCAAGCTTCGCCCGGTGGCCGCCAAGATGGTCGAAGCCAGCGGCCGCATGCAGGCCGATCTGACGAAGGCGGTCTCCATCATGCGCCCCGATCAGTTCAGCGCAATGATCACCCCGCACCCCGAGATCATGCAGATGATGACCACGCTGATGCAACAAGGGCCCGCCAGCCCGGGCAGCGACGCCATGCTGACGAAGACCATCGAGGAGGTGCGCAAGTCGATCACGGCATCCGGGTCGGCGAGCCCTGCCGCCCTGCCGACATCGGCTCCCCAGCCTGGCGCCATGATGGTGTCGCTCGACCGCCGCCCCGTCGCCATGGGCATCCTGTACCTGCAGTCGAAGAAAGAGCTTGCGCTCTCTCCAGAGCAGGCCAAGATCGTGCTCGAGTCTCTCGAAGACTGCAACAAGCAGCTCGGCGTGCTCAGCGAGTGCCAGAGCCAGCTCTTCAGCCTTCTCACCCCCGCCCAGCTGACCGCCATCGGAACGCAGACCATCTCTGTGTCCGAGCAGGTGGTGGCACGGTGCCTGCTCTACGCGGTTGATGGCACCGGGCCAGCAAAGCCGGCCGACAAGCCGGGAACGAAGCCGAGCGAAAAGCCGGCAGCGAAACCGGCCGACAAGCCTACCGAGAAGCCCGCGAACAAGTAGCGAGAGACGCTGCTGAGCGCCATGTCTGCCCCGAGAAAGGCTGTCGCTGCGTGGAAGACCGCGGCGGCAGCCTTTCTCACGTTCACGCTTCTCACCACCGCCGCCCCCGCCCAGCGCGCGGTCGAACCGCTGCCCCTCACGCCTGACCGCGCGCAGCGCTTGAATCAGGGGCTGACCGAGATTCTCGCCCGCCGAACCAGCCCGAGCCTCTCGATTGCCGTGGTCGAGGGCAACCGCGTCGCTCTCACCCGCGCCATGGGCGTCACCGATGTTACCCGTGGAACAGCCGCAACCCCCTCCACCCGATATCTGGCCGGCTCGGTGAGCAAGATCTTCACCGCCGTGGCGGTGATGATGCAGGTCGAGCAGAAGCGCATCGATCTCGACGCCCCCCTTTCACGCTACGTTCCCTGGGCGCCCCACGCATCTGAGGTGACGGTGCGTCAGGCCCTGATGCACCGCTCCGGCTACCCCGACTATCTCACCCCCGCCATCGCCAACGGCGCGGTAGCGGGTCGCACAACGCCGCGACAGATCATCGATCGATGGGCGAAGCGTCCTCTCTCGTTTCCTCCCGGCAGCGCCTACGCGTACAGCAACACAAACTACGTTCTGCTCGGGCTCACCGTCGAAGCCGTCACCCACACGTCGCTCGACGCGTGGCTGCGCATTCACGTGCTCGAACCGTGCCACATGACCACCACCACCTTCGGCCTCCCCCGCGAGGCGGCGTCGGTGGCCATGGGATACGGCCCGGCCCAGTCGACGGTGGCGCCACCGCTTCAGAGCCCCGGCGATCTCTCGTGGTACTACGGGTGCGGAGACCTCGTATCGACCCCCACCGACATCGCGCGGTTCGACATCGCGCTCATGCAAGGCCGCCTGGTAACCCCCGCCACGCTGCGCCTCATGATCGACGCGGCAAAGCCCACTGGCGAAGGTCCTGGCCAGACCTGCGGCCTGGGGCTCCAGTGCCTGCCGCTGCTCGGTTCACGCACCCTTGTGGGGCATCACGGCGGACTGCCGGGCTTCGAGGCAGATGACGAGATGATTCCCGCTGACGGCTTTGCGCTCGTGGTGATGGGGAACGACTTTGCATTCATGACCGCGCCCGTGCTCCAGCTCGCGTTGCAGACCTTCTATCCGGGGCTCGTCGCCACCCTCGAGGCGCGACAGGCGAGCACCCCGCCCGCAAAAGCGCCGCCAGGCATCGACGCGCGGGTTCATGCGTTGCTCGACCAGATCGCCGAAGGGCGACTCGATGGCGCCCTTCTCACCCCTGCCTTGCGCGCCGCCATGACGCCGCAGACCGTCAGCGCCCTGGCCACGAAGCTGCGACCGCTCGGCCCGCTGCAAGCACTCGACTATCGCGGAACCGACCGCATCGACACACACGTGCGCTACCACTATCGCGTGAAGTTCGCGCACGAGGCCGTCGACATGACGTTCGTCTACGATGCCACGGGCCTTCTCGCAGGACTCTTCTTTCAGTAGACCCGGGCCGGCTCGTCTTCCTCGGAGGGTGAGGTCGCCTCGTGCTTTGGCGCCTCGCGCGGGAGCTTCACAGACGCGAGCGTGACCACCGCACCGCCGGCCAGCGAGAGCAGGCTGACCTGCTCGCCCTGCAGCCACCACGCCCAGACCGGGCTCAGCACGGGCTCGAGCAGCAGCAGCAGCGTCGCATCGAGCGCCGGCACGTGGCGCATGCCGAAGGTGAGCAGCACGTAGGCCAGGCCGACCTGCACCACCCCGAGGTAGACCACCGCGACGACATCCACCCGCGACATCGTTAGCCCGGCCATGCCCGGCAGGTTGCAGACGAAAGCAAGCAGGTTCCCCCATACCACCACGTCGAGAGAGGCGTCTGCCGCATCATCGCGACCCCGCCAGCGCAGCCCCACGAGGGTGAGAGCCCACGCGACACCGGAGGCCACCGCGAAGAGGTTGCCGCGCTGCGGATCAGGGGCCGACGCGGTCGCACCTGGCGTACCCAGGAAGAGCAGCCCCATGCCCCCCATCGCGGCGAAGGTTCGCGCCACATCAGACCGACCGACCGGCTCTCGGAGCACGAGCGGCGCGAGAAAGAGCATGTAGGCTGGCGCGGTGTACTGGATGAAGATGGCCAGTGCCGCCGTGGTGAGCTTGTTGGCCCACACGAAGAGCATGAGACACGACGCGTAGCAGGCCCCGATGGCCAGGGTCGCGCCGCTCGGACGGCGACGTGCCCGGGGGAACGCGGCCGCGATGACCACCGCGGCCACCACCGAGCGCAACCCCGCGACCTGTGGCGCCGTGAGGGTGCACGACTTGATGGCGGCCCCTCCTGTTGAGAAGAGGATGGCGGTGGCGGCGATCATGAGCCGTGCGCGCGCGGGCGAGATGGCGGGAGGCATGCTGCGGGGTACGGTGGCTGCGGCGCAGTTTCCTACGCGCGCGCCGAAGACGCGGTCAGCGCGCGGGTGCGTCCATGCCGCGGCGCACCTCGACGATGAAGCGGTCGAAGTCGTCGACCCGCAGCTGTCCGAGACGCGGGTACTCCATGTCGATGACGACATAGAACACCGAGGCCAGGGCCACGGTGTAGCACAGCGCATGCATCCAGTGGAAGCGCTGGCTGGCCGACATGGCGAACCCCGCGAGCAGCGAGCTGGCCAGGGCTACCGCGTAGAGCATCACGAACACCACGTTCGGCGGATGCATCGAGGCCGCGCTGGTGCGCGTGCTGGTGATGTCGAACATGGCGTTGAGCGCGGGCAGCAGCAAGGCCGTCGAAGGCCCCGGCATGCGCTTCGAGCGGGCCACGGCATCGACGGCGCGGTCCCAGATCTGGCGCTGCACCGCACTCGAGGCGTCGAGCGCCGCCTGTGCCGCGGCCTCGTCGCCCACGTGCGTGTAGGCCTCGAGGCGCAGATCGACGTGCTGGCGGAACAG
>RGZZ01000203.1 GCA_010028905.1 Pseudomonadota bacterium
GCTGCCCTGGTTCTCATCATCTATCTGCTGGCGGGACGCATCTTCGTCATCGTGAACGTCGGTCGGGCAGCCGTGCTCTACCGTCCGCTGCTCCACGGCCTTGTGCTCGACAAGGTGTACGGCGAGGGCCTGCACATAAACTTCCCCTGGGACACCATGACCATCTACGACCTGCGCATCCAGGAGCGCACGATCGACTACCCAGTGCTCAACGGCAACGGCCTCGAGCTGAAGGTCAAGGTCTCGGTGCGCTACCACCCCTTCCGCGAGTCGCTGGGCTTCCTGCACCAGCAGATCGGTCCGGACTACGAGCAGAAGCTCGTGGTCCCGTCGGTGGAGTACTGCGTGCGCAACGCCATCGGCGCGTCAACGGTGAACGACATCTACGCGAACCGTGGCGACATGCTCGGCCGCATCCAGTCTGCGGTGTCGAACATGCTGGCGCAGAAGTACATCGTACTCGACGGCCTCGTGTTTCGCGAGATCGGCCTGCCGCCCGCAATCAACACGGCCATCCAGGACAAGGAAGAGCAGCGCCAGATCCTCGAGGGGTACGAGTTCCGCGTGCGCACCGCCATGCGAGAGGCCCTGCGCCTGCAGATCGACGGCACGGGTCGCAAGGGCTACAACGACATCGTGCGCTCATCGCTCGACGAGCGCCTGCTCAAGCTCGAAGGCATCGCCGCCACCCGTGACCTCAGCCGGTCGCCCAACGCCAAGGTGGTCGTCATCGGCAGCGGCCCCGGAGGCCTGCCCATCATCCTCGGCAACGACACGACGCCGACCAAGACCGCCTCGAACGCCGGCACCTCCCCGATGAGCTTCTCCAACCTCGACGCCTACATCAAGAAGTTCGAGCAGAAGATCCTCGGTCTCGTGGAGAGCGCCCCGCTCGATGTCACCTCGGTGAATGCCCCCATCCGCTCTGGCAGTCTCTCCGTACCGATATCAGAGCCCCCGGTGGCCAGACCGCAGCCTTCCCCCACCGTCTTCACTCCCCCGAGCGTGCAGACGAACAAGCCCGATGCGACTGCCCCTGCGCCATGAGGGTCGAGGCAGTGCTGCGGAGACGCGCGCCCGAGCTTGTCATCGCAGCCCTTCTGGGGCTCCTGGGACTGACCGCGTTCCTCTCCAGGTACTGGAACATGAGTTCGTACGCGTCGGCCTCGCAACGCGCAGACCGGTTGCACACATCCACCGGTGAGATTCATCTGGGGTGCGAGTGGTTCAACCGAGGGTATCCCCAATACTTTCGCTCTGGCCTGCGCCTCGCGGTACAAGAGATCAACGAAGGCCTGGCGGGGAACCAGACGAAGGGCGTTGCCCTTGCGAACGGCGAGGTTCGAAAGCTGCGCCTCACGATCAACGAGGCCCCCCCCTTCTCGCCGACTGCGAGCAGCGACCCGGTCGCCGAGCGCTTCGTGCGCGACCCCGCGCTGGCCGCCGTCATCGACAATCAGTCTGACGAGTGGATCGGCCGCACGAAAGCGGCCTACGAAGCGGCAGGCGTACTGAGCATCTCTACCTGCGCGTCGTTTCCGGGCCTCAACCGCTCGCTTCGCTTCTCGGTCGCGACCGTGGCGCACGATGATCAGCTGGCCAGTGAGATGGCCAGAACTGCCCCCCTGATGTACGCAAAGGTCACCGGCAGGTACGCCTCAGGCGCAGGGCTCCTGCTGAACATCAACGAGCAGAGCGCGAGCTGGACGTCGACCACCTTCCAGACTGCAAGTGCTGGAGAAGCGGCTCAAGGCGAGGTGCTCGCCCTGCTGCGCGACGTCGTGGCGCGGGGGATCATCGACCCGGATGTGCCCTTGCAACGCATCATCAACCAGACGCTCCTGCCCAGCGAGCACTGGTTCGATGTGCTTAACGCGCTGAAGAGAGCCCAGAAGCGCCACGGCTCTCAGGTCACCGCACGCGAGCTGCTGAAGGCCCACGAGAACGACCCGCCCCCCGTCCCGTTCCTCGCGGTGGAGGAGTACTTCTCCTACGAGACCAACCATTCCGCAGACATCTCGTCCATCCGCGCCGCCAACGTCGACTATCTGGTTCTCGCCGACAACACGACGAGCCGCGTGGTCGACATCATCCGCGAGCTGCGCCGCCAGAAGATGATGCTCCCCATCTTCGTCTCCGACAACCATCAGTTCGAGCGTCTGGCACAAGAGCTGGGTCCAGGCAGCGGCGACGTCCTGACGCTGCTCGACCTCGATTCCAGGTTCGACACCGAGCGCCTGCGGGGCTTTCGTGACCGCTATGTCGAGTTCCTCAGAGCCCAGGGCGAGACGGTGCACGAACCGGGAATCATGAGTCTGCAGGGGTATGAGGCCGTGTATCTGCTGAAGTCGGTCTACGAAGCCATTGGCGAGGTCGATCCGCTGACGGCCTCGGTCGCCCTGCGCGGACGCAGGTCGCCCTGGCCAGGCAAGGCCATCAGCGGCTACGAGTTCACCGCATCTGGCGACCGTGAGAACGTGAGATGGCACCCTCTCTGGCTGCACGACGGCAAGGTGCAGCACCTTGAACTGAACATCGAGGACGAATAGCGATGGCGATAGTGTTGAACCTCTTCATCTACCTCGTGCTGTGCTGGCTCATCGGCCTGGGCGGAAGCAACCGCAAGCTGGGCACCTGGGGCTACTTCTTTGCCTCCGTGCTGCTCACGCCGCTGGTCGGTGCGATTCTCGTGCTCGCATCTGACGTGCGACGCACCAATCGCAAGGCCTAGCCCTTCATGACCACGGTCCCCCATAACCGAGAAACGGTCCTCCACGCGCAAGAATCCAGTCGCATGAGAAGGAGCGCCTGGACCTCAACGGCCGCAGCCTGGGCCATCGCGCTCACCCTTGCCTCGTGCTCGCCGCGTACGAAGGCGGACCCCGCCGCATCGCCCTCGGCGGCGGCGTCTGCACCGGTCTCGGTTGACGTCATCTCGGCGCGCAAGGCCACCCTGCCCGACGACATCGCGGCGGTAGGCACGTTCGAAGCCATCTCGAGCGTCAACATCAGCCCGAAGGCAGCCGGCCCGCTCGTCGATGTACCGGTGCACACCGGCCAGTTCGTTGCCAAGGGCGACGTGATCATGCAGCTCGACACCAGCGCCCTCGAGATGACGGTGCGCCAGGATGAGGCCGACCTCTTGAAGGCCCAGACCACCCTCGGCCTGAGCCGACCCGGCCAGACCCTGAAGAGCGACCGCGACATCCCCGCGGTGCGCAAGGCCCGCGCCACCGTCGACAATGCACGTCTCGCGTGGGAGCGCAGCCGAACCCTCTATCGCGCCGACCTCATCTCGCAGAAAGACCTTCAAGACGACAAGCGGGCCCTGCTCGCGGCCCAGGCCGACTATCAGGCAGCCATCGACTCGGTGAAGAGCGACAAGGTCACCGTGGTGCAGAAGCAGATCCAGCTGCAGACCGATCAGCTGAACCTTCGAAATGCCACGGTACGGGCGCCCTTCAGCGGCTATGTGTCGGCCGTGAACGTCGACGTGGGCGACTACGTGCAGCCAGGCGGAGGAAGCGGCTCGAGCGGCTACGTCACCCTGCTGACCCTCGATCCCATCTACTGCGAGGTGAAGATCGGCGAGACCGACAGCCAGAAGGTGCGTGTCGGACAGGCGGTCGAGGTGAAGACCGCGGCCTATCCCGGGCGCGTGTTCAGGGGAAGCGTGTACCGCATCAGCCCCGCCCTCGACCCAACCACCCGGACCCTGAAGGCCCTTGCCCGCATCGCCAATCCCGAGCGGCTGCTCAAGCCGGGATTGTACGGCAACGCGACCATCACCCTCGGCGCCACGCCGGGCGTGGTGATGGTGCCGCAGATGGCACAGACCGAGCAGGCGGGGCAGACCTGCGTGTACGTCGTCGAGCAGACCGCCAGCGGCGCTCTGGCGCGCATGCGCACCTTGCGCCGCGGCCGTGTCGATGGCCGCTGGGTCGAGGCCATCGATTCGAATGTGAGAGCCGGAGACAACGTGGTGGTCGGCAATCTCGACCGTCTCTATGACGGGGCTCCGGTAACCCCCGCGCAGACCCTCAGAGAAGCGCCCGCGGTTCCCAAGACGGGCCTCTGACGGTGTCGTTCTTCAGCGTCTTCGTACGCCAGCGGGTGTTCGCCCTCATGCTCAACCTCGCCGTGGTGGTGGTGGGGCTCGTCTGCTACTTCACCCTGGGCGTCGACATGCTGCCCAAGCTCAACATTCCCGTGGTGAGCGTCACCATCTCCCTTCCCGGGGCCCCTCCGGAAGTGATGGAGCAGCAGGTGACCCGGGTCGTGGAAGACGCGGTGGCGGTGGTCGGCGGCTTGAGCAGCATCACGTCACAGAGCATGTCGGGAACCTCGGTGGTGATCACCCAGTTCGACATGTCGAAAGACGTGAACATCGCCACGCAAGAGGTGCGCGACAAGGTCAACGCCCAGTTGGGCAACCTCCCGACTGACATTCTCACCCCCATCATCGACAAGTACGATCCCAACGCGCAACCCATCATCTCGGTGGTGCTCAGCGGCCTGAACGGACGCGCGCTCACCGATCTGGCCAAGAACCGGCTGCAGCCCGACCTCCAGGCCATCAGTGGCGTGGGCCAGGTGCAGCTCGTGGGCGAGAGCAAGCGACAGATCCGCATCGAGCTCGACCACAAGCGCATGCAGGCCTATGGCGTGTCGGTCACCGACGTGCGCAACGCGGTGAGCCAGCAGAACCGCGAGGCGGGTGGAGGCAGCCTGCGCAGCGCGCTCTTCGAGACCAGCATGCGCACCATGGGCCTGCTCACCCACGCGAGCCAGTTCGATGACGTCATCGTGAAGACGGTGAACGGAGTTCCCCTGAAGGTGCGCGACGTGGGCACCGCCGTCGACGGGCTCGAGGAAACCACCTCGGTATCGCGTTACGACGACACCCTTTCACTCACCCTCCAGGTGGTGAAGTCGAGCGACGCCAACACCACGAAGGTGGTGGATGCCGTGAAGGCACGGGTGGCGTCGCTGCGGGCCGACCTCCCCAGAGGGGTGAGCCTCACCCTGGCCAACGATCAGTCGACCCCGATCAAGGAGGCCGTCGACGAGATCATCCAGCACCTCGTGCTCGGCAGCCTCCTGGCCAGCCTCATGGTGCTCCTCTTCCTGGGCGACTTCCGCTCGACCATCATCGCCACCATCGCGATCCCCTGCTCGATCATCGGGGGATTCATCGTGATGGCGATTCTCGGGTACACGCTGAACTCGGTGACCCTGCTCGCCCTCGCCCTGGCGGTGGGCATCGTCATCGACGACGCGGTGGTCGTGCTCGAAGAGATCCACCGCATCATGGACGAGGAGGGGCTGCCCCCGAAGGAGGCGGCCGAGAAGGGCATTCAGAGCATCGGCTTCGCGGTGCTCGCCACCACCCTGTCGCTGGTGGTCATCTTCCTCCCCATCGCATTCATGCCGGGCATTCTGGGCGCCTACTTCTCGAGCTACGGCATCTTGATGGCCGCCACGATCATGCTGTCGATGTTCGTGTCGTTCACGTTCACCCCCATGCTGTGCGCGGTCTTCCTGAAGCCCAAGAAGCACACGAAGAAGAAAGGGCCTGGCCTGTACGAGTGGCTGCTCGAGCGCCCCTACGTCGGCCTGGTTCGCATCGTGCTTCGCCTGCGCTTCGTGGTGCTGCTTCTCTGCCTCGGCATCACGGTCTGGGGGGCCTGGCTGCTGCAGAGCACGGGCCGCGACTTCATCCAGGCGCAGGACGAAGGGACGCTCACGGTGTCGCTGACGCTGCCGGCGGGCCGATCGGTGGCAGTGAACGACGCAGTGGTGGCGGGCATCTCCGCCGAGCTTCGCAAGCGCGTCAAAGAGGTCGACTACACCCTCTCCACCGTCGGAGCGGGGGGCGACCCGACCAAAGCCACCATCACCATCGTCATGAAGCCCTGGGAGGAGCGCGCGAAGCACAAGCCCACCTACACGGTGTTCGACGCCCAGCCCCGCGCGCGCGAGGTGCTGCGAGGCTACCCGTCGATCCGGTCGTCGGTGTCGCTGGGCAACGACAGCCAGGCCGATCTGAGCGTCGTGGTGAGCGGCCCGGACCTCGAGACCCTGCAGCGCGCCGCCGACACCCTGATGAAAGGGCTCGCATCCCATCCCGGCTACACCGACATCAACAGCGATCTCGACATCGGCACCCCAGAGGTCAAGGTGTACGTCGACCGGGAGCGAGCGGCCTTCCTGGGCGTGAACTTCTTCGACGCGGCCAGCACCATCCAGGCCCTCGTGGGCGGGGTGAAGGTATCATCGTTCTACCAGGGCAAGGATCGCATCGACGTGAACATGCGATTGAAGCCCGACCAGCGGCAGCGCGCCACGGTCATCGACACCCTCACGGTGCCCAACAGCAAGGGCGACCTCATTCCCATGAGCAATGTGGTGAAGATCGAGCGCGGGCTGGCGGCCAGCACCATCAAGCGCTACGCCCGCCAGCGCCAGGTCACGGTGAACGCCAACCTCATCGGTGTGCCGCTCGAGAACGCCCTGAACCTCGCCAAGAGCGAGGTGGCGAAGCTGAAGCTCGGCGCTGACTACCAGGTGAACTTCACCGGCAACGGCCAGTACATGAACCAGATGCTGCTCGTGTTCCTGGGTGCGTTCCTCGTTTCGGTGGTGTTCATGTACATGGTGCTGGCCAGCCAGTTCGAGAGCTTCATCGATCCGGCCATCATCCTGGCCACCCTGCCGCTGTGCTTCCCGTTCGCCCTCATCTCGCTGCAGGAGACCCACAACACGCTCAACATGTTTGCCGTGCTGGGCCTCTTCTTGCTTGTGGGCGTGGTGAAGAAGAACGCCATCTTCCAGATCGACACCACCAACGCCATGGTGGCGGAAGGTCGACCCCTGTATGAATCCATCGTCGAAGCCAATCGCATCCGCCTGCGGCCCATCATCATGACCACGGTGACCCTGGTGGTGGCCATGCTTCCCGTGGCCGCGGCCGGCGCCAACGGGTGGCAGCGCGCCCCCATGGCCATCGTGATCGTGGGGGGGCAGTCGCTGTCGCTCGTGCTCACCCTCATCGTGGTGCCCGCGCTCTACTCGTATGCGCACGACTTCTGGGGGCGGCGTTACCGCGACGAGATGAAGCGCCGCAATGCCCCCACGTCCGAGACGACCACGCCCTCCGCGTCGGGCGAGAGCGCACCGATCGCGGTCACCGCCGGATCGAGCACGCGCACCGAGGAGACCCCATGACTTCGCTGCGCAGGCGCCTCTCGTGGTCGGCGATGGCGGCTCTGTGCGCCACCCTTGCGTGGACATCGCCGCTCGGCGCGGCCCCGGCCCCCGTGGCCACGCCGTCTGCCGCGCCCCCTCACGCGACAGCGGCACCGTCGGCCGTGCCCTCGACCAAAGCCTCCCTTCCCTGGGAGAACCAGGCGCCGGCACAGAAGCCGATTCAACCTGGCGACACCGTGCTGCTCGGGCAGGACGGCATGCTCGACATGGTCGAGCTGCTCGACTATGCCCGCGCCACCCATCCCAAGCTGCGCATCTATCAGGCGCAGTACGCCCAGGCGATAGGGCAGCTGCATCTCTCTGAGTCGCTCTACGTGCCCACGGGACAGATCGCCATCACCCGAAGCCACACCTACACGCAGAACGGCGGCATCGGCACCCCCACGCCACTGACCCCGGCCCTGCCCTCCACCATCATCCTGCTCAACCCCGCGGCCTCGCTCAGCTATCTTCTCAGCGACGGTGGAAAGCGCGTCAACAGCGTGGCGCGCGACCGCGCCAACCTGCTCACCAGCGTGTACAGCTGGCGCAACCAGTGGCGCACCCTGGCGCAGACCATCGAAAGCGACTACCTCAGCGTGGCGCTCAACCGAACCCTGCTCGAGGTGCAGGAAGAGGGCGTGCGCATGGCCGACGAGACCTTGAAGCAGGCCGAGGGGCTCTTCCGCGGGGGCAAGAAGACGCGTCTCGACGTGCTGCAGTCGCAGGCCGACCTCGAGGGGGCACGCGCCCTGTATGTGGCGCAGAAAGGTCAGCTGACGAAGGCCTGGGCTCGACTCGGGGCCGACGTGGGAGCACCGCTCAACGAGTTCGCGAAGCTCGACCCGGTGCTGACCTCGCCCCTTCCCCTGCCCCCCACGGCCAACCTTCTCGACACGGCGCTGGCGCAGCGCAGCGACCTGCTCACCTTCGCCAACCAGATCGCCTACCAGCGCTGGCAGGTGCGCGTGAACAAGACGCAGCTCAACCCGACATTGAACACGCTGCTCTCCTATGGCTACACTGGCGCTGACTTCCCTGCGCTGACCACATGGCAGTTCGGGCTGACACTCACCGTTCCGCTCACCCAGGGCCCATCGGTGCGCGCGCAGAACGAGCTGGCCGAGGGGCTCATCGTTGAGCTGCTTGCGCACATCTACGACCTGCGCCTCACGATCATCAACGACCTCTCCCAGAGCTGGATCGGTCTCCAGGCGGCGCAGCGCAAGGTGACCATCGATGAGGCCCAGATCCGGGAAGCCGATCAGGCCTACCGTCTCGCTGCCAAGCGGTACATGGGCGGCATCAGCCAGTACATCGAGGTCACGAACGCCCGTCAGGTTCTCAACAACGCCCGTGTC